>JAPLUA010000423.1 GCA_026397855.1 Verrucomicrobiota bacterium
GATGGCCCTGGCGCAGGCGGAATCGCTCATCAGGGAGGGCAAAGGGGGGCAGGCTCTGGCGATTGCCGAACCCTTCCTAAGAAAGCAGGCTGGCCCGGCCTGGAGCCGGGTTGAATTGGCCGCGCTGGTCGGGCTCCAGGATCTTCCCCGCCTGGCGGGCATATTCGATCGGACCCCGGCGCGTGTTATCGAGAGCGAGGAGGCCTCCATCCTGGTAGCCCGCGCATTCCTCCACGCCCGGAAGACGGCGGAATTGACGCGGGTGCGCGATGCGTGGAGGGGGCGCGAGCAGCGGCCTGAATCGTGGCTTGCGCTCGACTCGGACACGCTGCTGATTGCCCGCAAACCGCGCGAGGCCGAGAAGCTGCTGCGGTCTCGGTCACTGTCGGGCGACGCGGATGCGACGCGGTTGGTGCGCCTGGCGCTGGTGACCGCGACCAACGACATGGCGGGGGCGTGGAACCTGCTGGCCCAGGCTGCGGCGCTGCAGCCCAGGAACCCGGATATCCGGTCGTTTCGTGCGCAGATCCTGGAGGTAGCCGGGAAGGCCGAGCTGGCGCGCGTGGAATATGTGGCGGCGCTGGTCGCGGCTCCCCAGAACCCCCTGCTGCGCGACCAGTTGGCAGATTTCTACCAGCGCAACCGGAGCTATGACCTGGCGCTGGACACCTGGGTTGAGGCATTATCCCTGCCAACCCTGGACTTCATCTGGCTGAAGGCGGAGTTCTGGAGCCGCGTCTTGAGGCCGGTGGATTTCTCCCGCCTGGGCCAGCCGCCGGCCGGTGATCTTGACCCGCTGGCGCGCCAGATAGCGGCCCTGAAGCCCGGCCAATTCTTTGACCCCGGCGCCTTCGACCAGCTCCCCCGGGCGCGCAGGTATGCGGCCCAGCGCCAGGAGGTCTTCTGGCTGCGTGTCCTCGAAGCGCTGCGGACCCGGGCTGAGGCGCAAGCGTCCGACCTGCTCAGGTTTGAGCCGGCATACCTGCGTTCCTGGGATCCGGACCTGGCGGCCGCCCTCTGCCGGATCGTGAGCTGGCGGCAGAAGCAGAAGCTGAACCCGCCCGGTCTTACCTTCACCAGCGCACTGCCGCAAACCAACCGCCACTTCCTCTTCGTCACCCTCGAGGCGGCTGCTCGCGAGGAGCGGGAGTCGGGGCACCCCGCGGTGCTTGCGCCTGAGATGGCCTCGCTTTTGCGGGGGCCCAATGCCTTCTCGGCGGCGTTGCTCGCCGCCGGCTGGCGGGAGGCGGCCATACAGCTCCGGCCCACACCTTACAAGGCTGACGGCGATCCTGAATGGCTGAGCAGCGCCTTCGGTCAGGCCCTGCGCCTCAACCGGAGCCCGCGCGCTGCCCTGGAGTTTCTCGGATCCGGCACACTGCCACCGGCGACAGCGCTGCTCCGGGCGGAAATCCTCGTCGAGGAAGGGCACCGCAAGGAGGCTGCGGAATACCTGAATCCCCTGGCCAGGCTCAGCTCCCCGGTCGGATTTCGCGCCTCCTACCTGCTGGCTTTGAACGCCGCCGAGAACCATCAATTGGATGAGGCGCGGCAGTGCGTTGCCCGGCAGCCGCTGCTGGCGCGGGACGAGATGGGAAAGGAGCTGCTCGCGTCCCTGGCATTGTCGGAGGGGAAAACGAACGAGGCGGAACAGATCTACCGCGGCATCGTGGGCACCTCCGTTCCGGCCAAGACCTGGTTTGCGCGCCAGGCCTACGCTCAGCGGCGCTGGAGCGAGGCCAGAAAGCTCACCAACGAGCTGCTGGATCTGATGCCCGACTCGACGCAGCTTCGCGAGAACATCCTTGCCATTGACCAGGCGGAAAGGGGCCAATGACACGGCCCGACCTCGTTTGGCTCGGTGCGCTGCTCGTGGGTGCCGCGATGGTCTGGCTGCGCGATCTTGCCTGGGTGCCGGCCGCGTCCGAAACGCTTCCCATACTGGCTGCCCTGCCGCTGTTCGCCTGGCTCGGCGGTCCGTGGAGGTTCCAATCGGGCCGATTCGAGCTGCATGGAGCGACGCTCGCCGCGGCGGGCGTAGCGCTGCTCATCGGGCTGGTGCTGGATCTTACATTTTTCTTCGCGGTGGCCTGGACCCTGGCGTTGTGGAGCTGGCTGCGTGTGCGGCTGGCCGGGGAGCCTGCCGGGCTCCGGGGGTTGCTCTTGCTTCCGTTGATGGCCTTTCCGTGGATGACGCTCGACCTGGCACCCCTGGGATGGTGGTTCCGCATCACGGCCTCCTGGGCCGCAGACCAGCTTTTCGGCTCTCTGGGTTTCGTGGTGGCCCGGCAAGGCACGAACCTTCTGGTGCATGGCCTCCCGATCGAGGTCGCTCCCGCATGTTCGGGCATGAACTCGCTCCAGGCGATCCTGATCGCCGGCATCATTCTCTCGTGGATCGAACTCCGGGGCAGCCGCTGGTTCTGGCTCAGCGTGGCTACCCTGCCCGTGCTGGCCTGGGTGGCCAACGCGGCCCGCATCTGCTCCATCGTCGCCATCGCGCTGGGCTGGGGAACCGGTTTCGCCCGGGGATGGTTTCATGAGGTGGGAGGATGGCTTGTCGTGGTGGCTGTCTTCGCGTCCTGGTGGTTCGTGCTCGATGCGGGCTGTCACAGGTTCACAGCCCGCAGGGCTTTGGCATGAAAATCAAATCTTCCAACTTTCGCCCCGAGTGGGGGGTGCTTGCGTTCTGCGCCTGGCAGTCATCCAACCTGGTCACCGGGTGGAGGCATTCGCCGTTCGATCGCCTGGAATGGCTGGCCCTCGGAATCTGGCTGGCCCCGACACTCGCGTCTGTGGGCGGGTTTCTGGCGGCGGGCCCGGCGGGCAAACGCGGTATCTGGCTGGCCTGGCTTGCGCTGGCCGCCTGCCTGGCCGGTATCCTGACCGATATGCATTTCTTGAAACATGGTGCGCTCGCGCTGGCCTGTGCCGCGGTCACGCCCCCTTTCCGCTTTGACATCGCCTGGCTCGCCCTCGCCGTAGCCTGGATGCCGGCGCTGGGATGGATAGTGCGGGGAGTTCCGGCCTCCGGCGTGGTCGGTATGCGTCTGACCCTCGCCACCCTGGCCGCGCTCATTGCGCTGGCGGGTGCCCGGACTAGTTTGCGGCCTACACAACCATGAAGCTCACATCGCGCAGCTGGCTCTGGATCGGGCTCGGATCCATGATCGTGCTCAGCCTGTTATGGAAATGGATGCCCGCGCAGGGTTCCGGGGGAAGATTAAGGAGTTTGCCCACGTCGGGCCTCGGCTTTGTCGGCCGCGACATGCCGCTGACCGAGACCGAAGCCCGGATCTACCGCCGGGCTGAGGTGGTCAAGCGATTCTACCAGGCGGGGGGACAGCCTTTCATCCTGACCGCGGTGGACGGAGCGCACGACCGCCATGCCGTTCACGACCCGATTTACTGCCTACGCGGTGACGGCTGGCAGGTGGTTCGCGAGCAGACTGTGACCGTCCCGGGGGGGCGCGCCACCCTGCTCAACCTCGCGCGTTCCGGTCGGCACACGGAGGTGGTATTCTGGTTCACCGACCGCCAGGAGCGGCACAGCTCGGCGTGGCGCGCGTGGTGGCTTAGCCTGCTCCACCGGATCTCACTCGGGCAGTCCGGATGTGAGCCCGCGCTGCTCCTCCTCCAGCCCGGGAGCGCCGAAATACCGAACTGGGCCAGCCTGTTTGCCCGCTGCCCGTTTTTGTTCGAGGTATGAGCCGCAACCCTGGCCGGCCAACCCTCGGCCTCGTCATCCGCTTCAAGAACTCCGCCGGCACTTTGCCCGCAGTGCTCGACGCCGTGCGCGGGCAGACGGTTCAGCCCGATCTCATCGTCGGGGTGAACAACGAGAGCACGGACAACTCGGCCGCGCTGCTGGTCGCGGCCGGAGCGAAGATCGTTGACTGGACCCGGCCCTACAGCCACCCGCGCGTGATGAACTTCGCCGCCCAGAATTGCCCGACCGACCTGGTGCTGGTGCTGAGCTCGCACACGCGGCTCCGGTCGCCCGACGCCATCGCAAGGCTTGTCGCCGCGATGGCCGACCCGCGCGTCGCCTGCGCCAGCGGCAAATGGGACGCCGACTCCTTCTACAGCGACGCCATTGACTGGGCTGAACTGAAGGCCAAAGGCCTCAAGTTCTGCTCGATCTACTCCAACAGCATGGGCATTTTCCGCCGGTCGCTCTGGGAGCAGGTTCCCTTCGACGAATCGGTCATTTCGATGGAGGACAGCGCATGGGCGGTGGAGCAGGTGCATCGCGGGTTCATCTGCCGCCGGCTCGATTTCGGGTTCGAGTACCTGCGCCGCGGGCGCTCGCGCGAGTTTGCGTTCGCGGTCGCCACCTTCAAGCTGGCGGGGAAGCATGGGCTCCGCGGGGCCTGGCTCGGCGTGGTTGGCACCCTGCGCGGGCTGCCGCCGGCGCTGGCCCGGGGTGCCGATGGCAGACAGGAAGCAACCGTGCTCTTGCAGCGCCTCGTCGCGCGGTTCGCCTGGCGCTTCATCGGCCCCTTGAAGGAGTGACGGCGGGGAGCGTGCGGAGCGTGAAGAGCGTGGAGCGTGGAGCGTGGAGCGTGCGTTTGAACTTTATTCAGTGACAGAGATTCGGGTAACTCAGGTCGGTCTTTCTCTGGGCTCCTTGCACTGCTATGCCCTGATTTGATCGCAGGCAGCGAAGATTTAACGCAGAGGCGCAGAGATTCGCAGAGGGTTTTTCTTCTCTGCGTTTCTCTGCGCTTTCTCTGCGTCTCGGCGTTAAGAATGGTGCCTTCGGTTGCGGCTCAGCTGCGCTGTGAATCTCTGCATCTTTGCGCTGCTGTAGGGCAAATTGTTCGCAAGCTGCAAGGCAAACCGTTTTTTAACGCAGAGGCGCGAAGATCGCAGAGAAGCGCAGAGAAGAACCCTCTGCGATTCCCCGCTCCACGCTCCGCACGCTCCGACGCTCCCCACGCTCCCCCGTCCCCTAAGAACTTGTCTTTTCCCCGCGGCACATCCAATCTGCCGGAATGAAAGACAGCCAGCATCCCTTGCACTCAATGAAATCAGCCTCTCCCCAAGCCGCGCCCACGCCGTGGTCCCGGCGCCAGTTTCTCCGCGCGGCGGCCGTTGCCGGTTTGGCCTCGCCGTTCTTCGTGTCCTGCTGCGGGCCGCATTCGGGCCCGAGGCCGATACCGGCCAACACGAAATTGAACCATGCCTGCATCGGGGTCGGCGGCATGGGCGGGGTGGACCTTCAGAACTTTCTCCAGCACAAGCGCGTGCAGGTGGTGGCGATCTGCGACGTGGACGCCAACACCCTCCAGAATGCGGCCAAGTCCGCCCCGGGCGCGCGCCTGTATGCGGACTGGCGGGAGCTGCTGGAAAAGGAAGGCGACGGCATTGACTCGGTGAACGTGGCGGTGCCTGATCACACGCATTTCTCGGCCGCCTACACGGCGATTCAGCGCGGCAAACATGTGTATTGCCAGAAGCCGATGTGCCACGACGTCGCCGAGGTCCGCGCGCTGACCGAGGCCGCCGCCAAGCGGGGCGTGTTTACGCAACTGGGCACGCAGGTGGCCGCCACCGCCAACGAGCGCACGGCCGTCCAGTGGCTGCGCGAGGGCCGGATCGGGAAGATCACCCACGCCTATCTTTGCTCGAATCGTCCGGGCGCAATCGAGACCTATCGCCTCCCGGGGCCGCGCCCTGCCGTCGGTCAGGCTCCGCCCCCATCCTTGAGCTGGGATCTGTGGACCGGCAGCGCCCCCGTGCGACCTTACGCGCCGGGAATCTATGCGCCGTCCAAATGGCGCGCCTGGCAGGACTTCGGCACCGGCTGGTCCGGCGACATCGGGTGCCACATTTTCGACCCGGTCTGGAAGGGGCTCGGCCTGCGCGCGCCCCTGACGGTGGTTGCGGATGTGCAGGAGTCGTGGAAGAACTCACCCGCGCGGCGGGGGGACACCTGGCCCCAGGGCGACCACATCACCTGGACCTTCCCCGGCAATGACCGGATCGCAGGGCCCGAGCTGACGCTGGAGTGGTTTGACGGCGAGTTCTTCCCGCCCGATGCCATCCGCAAGCTCTACAGCGATGACTTCAAGGAATACCCGACCGAATCCTCCATGCTCGTGGGCACGGAAGGCTCGCTGCTGATCCCGCACAACTCCCTGCCGCAGCTGCTGCCTGAGGACAAGTTCAGCAAGCTCGAACGGCCCAAGCTGCCGCCGCGCAATCATTATCACCATTTCGTGGATGCTATCCTGGGCGGCGACAAGAACGAGTCGCACTTCGCCCAAACGGGGCCGATGACGGAAGCCATCCTGCTGGGGACGGTGGCCATCCGGGTGCCGGGCCAGAAGCTGGAGTGGAACAGCTCGCGCCTGAAGGTCGCCAATTGCCCGGAGGCCAATGCCTTCCTGCAGCGCAAATACCGCGACGGCTGGCACGTGGGGAAGTTCTGAGCCCGCTCAGAACCTCAGGAACCACTTCCGCCGATACATCGCGTAGGCCACCAGGTAGAGCCCGATCACGTAGATCAGCGCCCACATCAGCGAGGCGTTGTTCGGGCTGGCCAGCGAGCGGAGGAACGGCGCGGTGTCGGGGCTGGTGAACGGCGCGCAGAGATGATCGTAGAGCCATGATTGCAGCCCGATCTTCTTGCCGGAATCGCCCGCCACCTTGATGGCCGGCAGAATGCGGCCCAGCAGCCCCGCCAGCATGAAGACCGTGATGGCGTTCATGCCGTAAATGGCGAAGGGTTTGGCCCACTTGCGCCAGCCCTGCACATCCACCAGCCAGTAGCAGACGGCGAAGCAATTGGTCGCCATGCCCGCCATGAACACCGCGTAGGAGCTGGTCCAGATCTTCTTGTTGATCGGCAGCCAGAAATCCATCACCCCGCCGGCGAAGAGCAGCAGGTTGCCGGCAACGAACAGCCACGCGGTCCGCGTTTCCGGCGTCTGCTTCGATCTCAGCATGTGGCCGGTCATCACGCCGAACAGGCACGTCGCCACGGCCGGCACCGTGCTGAAGACGCCTTCCGGGTCCCAGGTCTTGCCCCCGCGCCAGACGTGCATCCCGATCACCTTCCCGTTCAGCACCAGGCTGTCCACGTATTCGCAGAAATTGCCGTGCTGCTCCAGGCCGCCGGTCCCGCAGCCGAGCATCGGCCCGACGATCATCAGCAGCCAATACCCGCCCAGCAGCCCCGCGATCCAGGCCAGTTGCCCCCGGATGCTGAAGCGCAGGAAGATCAGCACGGCGATGAAGTAGCAGATGCCGATGCGCTGCAGGACGCCCGGGACGCGCACGGTGGTGGCGTAGTTGTGCAGCCATGCGGTGAAGCCGTCGCGGGAGAGCGACCCGTCCAGGAGGTAGTTGAAGGAGTTCAGGAAGAAGCCCAGCGCAAAGATGATCGCGCATCGCCGCAGGGCGTGCAGCAGCAGCCCGCGGCGGCCCTGCCCCTGCTCAAGCCGGCGGGCGGTGGACAGCGGGATGGCCACGCCGACGATCCAAAGGAAGAAAGGGAAGATCAGGTCGGTGAAGGTCCAGCCGTGCCATTCGGCGTGGAGGAGCGGCTTGTAGGCGGCGCTCCAGGTCCCCGGGTTGTTCACCAGGATCATCCCGGCAATCGTCGCCCCCCGGAACACGTCGAGCGACATGAGGCGGGCGGGGCCGGGGGTGTTGATCGGGATCGGAGCGGCGGCGTTCATGTGCGTGCGGAGTTAAGCCTTTCCCGCAAGTTCCCCCAAGTCGGCCGCAAACGCCTCCACATCCCCGGCTGTCGTATCCCAGCTGCACATCAGCCGCGCCTCGCCTTCCGCGCCGACATGGTTGTAGAACTTCCAGCCGCGCTGATGCATCCCCTGGACCACCGCATCCGTTAGCCGGGCAAACACCACGTTGGTCTGGACCGGGTGCGCGATCTCGACGCCGGGCAGGCGGCCGATCGCAGCTTCCAGCTTCCGGGCCATCGTGTTGCCATGCGCGGCGTAACGCAGCCAGGCTCCGTCCTGCAGCATCCCGACCCATGGCGCGGATAGGAAGCGCATCTTGGAAGCGAGCTGCCCGCCCTGCTTGCAGCGGTAGTCGAACTCGCGCGCCAGCTCCCGGTTGAAGAACACCACCGCTTCCCCGAGGGCAATCCCGTTCTTCGATCCGCCGAAGCAAAGGACATCCACCCCGGCCTGCCAGGTCATTTCCCTGGGGGCAACTCCCAGCGCCGCGACGGCGTTGGCAAAGCGCGCCCCGTCCATGTGGACGCGCATATCGCAGCGCCGGGCGGCCTCCGACAGAGCCCGAACCTCATCGAGGGAATAGACCGTGCCCAGCTCTGTGGCCTGGGTCAGGCTCAGGACCCGCGGCTTCGGATAGTGAATATCGGTCCGCCGGTGGACGGCGCGCTCGATGGCGCCGGGATCAATCTTCCCGTGGTCTCCCGGCAGCAGCAGCAGCTTGGCGCCGTTGGCGAAGAACTCCGGCGCGCCGCATTCCGCGGCTTCGACGTGCGCGAGCTCGTGGCAGAGGGTGCTGTGATACGACTGGCAGAGCGAGGCGAGCGAGAGCGAGTTGGCCGCTGTGCCGTTGAAGACGAAGAACACCTCGCAGTGGGTCTCGAAGATCTCGCGGATGAGGTTGGATGCCTTCTCCGTCCACGTGTCGTCCCCATAGCTGACCTCGTGGCCCCGGTTGGCCTCGGCCATCGCGGCGAAGGCTTCCGGGCAAATGCCCGCATAATTGTCGCTGGCGAACTGGCGGCGTGGCGGCAGGTCGGAATTCATGGGCTGATCGTGGCGGGTTCTTGCGGTGAAAGGAAGTCGGAAAAACCGCGGCTTTGAGGAAAATATCCCTTTACTACCCGGGGACATGGCGTAGCTTTATTACACGCCGCCTGTTGCGGCAAGACCGCGAATGGAATTGAAGAGACGCGAAGCAACTCGTTGCCTGCAAACCGCCACAAACGGCCGGGCCCTTGGCCTTCCGGTCAGCCGGGCGATTCGTCTTCTCAACACCATGGATCTGCCTCATCCCGTATGTTCCAGACCTGCGCGGTTCCATCCAGGCAACAATTCAAGTTCTTAACCTAAAACAGGAGATTCATCCCATGGACCTGCATCATCCCATCCTTCGCGAGTTCCCAGAGCATCGCGAGACCATCCGTCGGCTCAAGGGTTCTGACGCGCACTTCCGCAACATCTACGGCGAGTATCACCGCTTGGATGATGAAATCTACCAGATCGAGGAAGATATCGATTTCGCCACGGATCAGGAGATCGAGGAGCTCAAGATGCGCCGTGCCAAGCTCAAGGACTACATCTACCATCTGGTCCGCCACGCCCCGGCCGAGTCCTGCCCGACCTGCGCCGGCACGGGTGTGGCTCGTTGATTGACGCCGGCGCCTTCCGCCGGTCCTCAGCAGGGCAGGTCAGAGGTCTGGCCGGCCAGTCGGCAGCATTTGTCAGTCTCGCTGGACTGAAAGGCCAGACGCCCCCCTTCAGAGTGTCTGAGACTCCCCACACCGCTAAAGCATGCCCTTCGAGCGAAGGGCGACCGGCTGGATCAGGATTGCCGGTTAATCTGCCACTATGGTGCTCGCGCGGCTCTGCGCGGCCCGCTTCCTGGCGACTTCGTCCAGGAGCTTCTTCCGCAGCCGCAGGTTCTTCGGCGTGGCTTCCACGTACTCATCGGGCCCGATGTATTCCAGTGCCCGTTCCAGCGACATCTTGAGCGGCGGATTGAGCTGGATGCCTTTGCCGTCGCCCTGCGAGCGCATGTTGGTCAGCTTCTTGGCTTTGCAGGGATTGACGGGGATGTCGTTCTCGCGCGCGTTTTCGCCGACAATCATGCCCGCATAGATAGCATCGCCAGGCTCGACCATCAGGCGGCCGCGCTCCTGGATCATGTTCAGCGCGTAGGCCATC
>JAPLUA010000586.1 GCA_026397855.1 Verrucomicrobiota bacterium
GGGACGCTGATCGCCCTGCACAAGACGATGTCCACCCGGGGTGGGGTTGCCCGCATCCTGAACCCGACACCGATGGTGCTCCAGATCCTGGAGCTCACCCGGCTGCACCGGGTGTTTGAAATTGTCAAAAGCTAACTGAACTTATGCGCACTGAGAATCTGGGCGACACGCTCCGGATAACCGACATACCGACGCTGACATCGGACACCTACAAGCCGTTCAAGGAGTATGCCCACGGGGCGCTGCTCCCCACGCACAAGGTGGTCGAAGTTGACCTGGGCAGCGCGCGGTCGGTGGACAGCGACGGCATCGGCGCGCTGATCTCTGTGCACAAGGCGATATGCGACCGGGGCGGCCGGGTGCGGCTGTTGAGGCCGGCGCCGCTCATCGCCGAGCTGTTCAAGCTGCTCAAGCTGGAGCACCTGTTTGAAATCGTCCCCCGCTGACGCGTCCCCGCTCCCTGCCATGCTTGCTGAGACCTACACAAAAGAGTTGCCCTGCGACCTCCATGCGGTCGGTGCGATGTGCGGCGAGGCACGGGAATTTTTTGCGCGCGCCGGCCTTGTCCCGGGTGAAATTTACGCCTGGGAGCTGGTGCTGGCCGAGGCCGCGAACAACGCCGTGAATTACGTCCGACCCGAGGGGAGGCAGCTTCCGATCCGCGTTGACCTGGTTGCGACGCCCGGGGAGGTTGAGGCCCGGGTGACGGACCACACGGCCGGTTTTGATTTTCCGGAGAAGGCGGAGCTGCCGCCCGACGACTCGGAATCGGGGCGGGGCCTTTTCCTGATGCAGTGGTGCTGCGTAAGGGGCGGGGCGTCCGCGATGAGGCGGCGGGGGGAGCGCGCGCGCAAGCCCCGGCGGCGGATACCGGGGAGGAGCTGCGCGAGGCGCGGCGGACGCTCGACCTCATGACCGAGGAGCTGGCCTCCTCCTATGAAAGCCTCGCGGCCATTTTCCGTTTCAGCGCCGAGCTTCAAGGCGATATCCATTCTGATGAGTTCATCCAGCGCTGGCTCAAGGAATTGCTGGCCATCACCGAGTCCGACTGGCTTGTGCTGCGCCTCTGCGAATCCGCGGGGCAGCAGCTTGGGGCCGGGGTCTCCTCCGACGCGGGCTGGCGGGGAGAGCCGATCCGGCTGGAGCAAACGGCCTCCGGAACCGGGCCCATTGAAGCGCGGGCGTTTTTCCAGCGCAGCGATGTCTGGTTCGACCCCGGCTGGCCGGTTCTCCCGGGCGACCCGATCGCGGGTCTGGCGCAAGGGGGCTGCGGCTTTGCGCATCCGCTGTGTGTCAACGACACGGTCGTGGGGGTGCTGACGGCCGGCCGCCGCGACAAGCCGCAGTTCGCGGCCGGGCAGGTGGGGGTCATCCAGACTTTCGGGGACTTCCTGTGCCTCCAGCTTCGCAGCCGGCAGATCCAGGAGGAGCAGGTGCGGGTGCGGCTGAACACGAGGGACCTCGAAATCGCCGCCAATATCCAGCGTGCCCTGCTGCCGGAGCGATTGCCAACCGTCCCCGGCATCAGCCTCGCCGGCTTCTACCGCAGCGCCCGCGAAATCGGCGGCGACTATTACGACGCCCTGCCGACCGGGGATGGCAGCATCCTGCTGGTCGTCGCGGATGTCATGGGCAAAGGCCTTCCAGCCGCCATGTTCGCCTTCATGTTCCGCAGCCTGGTCCGGGCCCGGCGCGAGCTGGCCCCCCAGCCGGGCCAATTCCTGGCCTGGCTCAACCAGAACCTCTTCCAGGAGCTCGACCGGGCCGAGATGTTCATCACCGCCCAATTGGCGTTCCTGGACTGCCATCGCCGCGAAATCCGCATCGCCGGTGCCGGCCATCCGCCATTCCTGTCGGTCAATTCGGCCGGTGACGTGCGGGAGATTCGCTCCGGCGGCCCGCCGTTGGGGATCCAGGCCCATGCCGCGTTTCCCGAGGAGACCCACGCGCTTTCCGGCAGCCGCTTCCTGATGTTCACCGATGGCCTCTACGAGGCGCGCAACTCGAATGGCGACCTGCTTGGCCTCGATGCCGTCAAGGCCAGCCTGGCGAGCGCAGGCTCCGCAGCCGAGTCCGGCGATCTCATCCAGCGCCGTTTCGCCCGGCTTCTCGTGGACTTTGAGCAAGGCGCCCCGACCGCTGACGATACGGCCTTCATCGTCATCGCCGGCAACGACACTCCGTTATTATGACCAATACCATCCTCATTGTGGACGATGAGCCGCACATGCTGCGGATTACCGAGCTGAGCCTGAAAAAGGCGGGGTTCAACCTCCTGATCGCGCGCAGCGGCAACGAGGCTCTCCAGCTCGCCCGGCAACACCTGCCCGCCCTGATCGTCATGGACGTCGTGATGCCCGACCTGGACGGAATCAGCGCGCTCAAGGAATTGAAAGCCGCCCCCGCCACCGCTAAAATCCCGGTCATCATGCTCACCAGCCGCGGCCAGAATGTGACGCGGGTGGACGCGGAGGGGTCGGGTGCCGCGCTCTACCTCACCAAGCCGTTCAGCCCCAGCGCCCTGGCCGCCGAAGCCCGGCGGATCATTGAGGCTGCCGCGGCTGCGGAGCCGAATCCGCCCGCAGCTTCTGCCTAGCCCGACAATCCCGGCTGCGAGCGCCGATCTCCGGCCCGGCACCCGAGGCCGCCTTTTCGCCGATGGCCAATCCTCTTGGCATAAGGGCTGCGATAGGCCGGATGCAATGTTCGTTCGGAAGCGGTTGCCTGGCAGTTAGCAACCGCAAGCAAACGACATAAGGCATTTATAATTAATGAAATATATATCTATAAACGCAGATGGCCGGAAGCAGGCGGATGCCCGGTGCAACGTCGCAAGTGCAATGCAGTGCCTGACGGCTGATTGCCGTAATGCGAATCTGTGGGGTGGACGATGAAACCGGTGCTTGGCCTGTTTGTGATGATTGATGCGATGGGGTGGGAGATCCTGCGCAACGATTCGTTTGGCCAGAGTTTTGCGCCCACCCGGAAGCGGCTGGACAGTGTTTTCGGCTATAGCGCGACCTGTGTTCCCTCGATCCTGTCGGGCCGCTGGCCGGTGGAGCATCGGAATTGGTGCTACTTTGTGTATGACCCGAAGCACTCGCCGTTTCGCTTCCTGCGGCCGCTCCGGTGGCTGCCGAAGGCGGTGACGGGCCGCCGCATATTCCGTCGCATGCTCACCAAGGCGGTCCGGAAGCGGCTCAATTTCTGCGGCTACTTTGACCTGTATAACGTCCCGTTCCGCTATATCCACAACTACGACTTCACGGAGAAGCGGAGCCCGCTCCAGCCGGGGGGGATGAACCGCGGCGATAACATCTTCGATTTCCTCACCGCGCAGAAAACGCCCTACTTTGTGAGCGACCCGGCCAAATCCGAGGAGGTGAACCGCGACGCGCTGATCGCCGACCTCCGCGCGGGCAGCTTGGATTTCGCCTTCATCTACTGGCCGGGCCTGGATGGACTGCTGCACCGGGTGGGGAATGACTCGCCGGAAATCCCGGCCAAGCTGCGCGTTTACGAGCAATGGATACAGCAGCTCCTGGAGGCCGCGCGCGGTCAGTATGAGGATGTCCGGCTCTACGTCTTCAGCGACCACGGGATGGCCAACTGCGATGAGCACCTGGACCTCATGTCGCGGATTGATTCGCTGCCGCTCAGCATGGAGCGGGATTACTCGGTCGTCTATGATTCCACGATGGCCCGGTTCTGGTTCTTCAACGATCGCGCCCGGCAGCTCATCACCGAGGAGCTCGGGCGCGTGCCGCAGGGGCGCATCCTGCCGGATGACGAGCTGGAGCGGATGCGCGCGCGTTTCACGGACCGGGGTCACGGCCATCCCGCATATCTGCGATGTGATGAGGCAGACCGTCACCCTCGCCAGGGAGCGCAACTACCGCGGATGATGAACCAGCCGCACCCGAAAAACCGCGGCCGGGCTGCCGCCGGCCTTGTGAGCCCCGGATTCCGCCCCCGGCCGCAGGAAGGCGGTCCCTCTTCATGCCGATGAGCAGGCCGGCCCTCGACCGCATTATTCATGTCCCGCGGCGCTTTGTCGCCGAGGAATGGGGCGGTACCGAGACGGTGATCCTGGAGATTTCCCGGCAGCAGCGGCTTGCGGGCGACCGCCCGGAAATCATGACCTCGATGGCGCTGGCCACGCGGCGTGACGAGCAGATCGGCGGGGTGCCGGTCCGGCGTTTCCCCTATGTCTATCCGTTCCTCGGCCTCAGCCGGGCCGACTGTGCCGCGATGGACAAGAAGGGGGGCAACCTCCTCTCTTTTTCGCTGTTCGCGTCGCTCCTCACGCGGCCGGGTGTGCGCCTGTTCCACGCCCATGCCCTCAAGCGGCTCGGCGGCGAAGTGCGCACGGCGGCGCGCCTCCGCCGCAAACCATTTGTCGTCTCGCTCCACGGCGGGGTGTTCGATGTTCCGTCTGCGGAACGGGAGGAGATGCTCAAGCCGATCGCCAACAAGCCCGAGTGGGGCAAGGCCTTCGGCGCCCTGTTCGGTTCCCGCCGCATCCTGGAGGACGCCGACCAGGTTATCTGCGTCGGCCAGAGCGAGATGGAGAAGGCCAGGGGCCAGCTCACCCACGACCGCATCGCCTACCTCCCCAACGGCGTGGATTGCGACCGGTTCGCGGCCGGGGATGGCGCGGCCTTCCGGAGCCGGCACAATATACCGGCGGACGCCTTCCTGGCCCTGAACGTCAGCCGCATTGACGCCCAGAAGAACCAGATGCTGCTGATCGAGGCTTTCGCCCGCCTTCGCAGCTCGCACCCTGGGGCTTTTCTGCTGCTCATCGGTCCGGAAACGCAGCCCGGCTATGCGGCCGCGCTGCGCGAGTTCATCGCCGCCAACGGCCTCGCGGACCGGGTGCGGATTCTGCCGGGGCTGCGGAACGACAGCCCCGACCTGGTGAACGCGTATCACGCCTGCGACGTCTTCGTGCTGCCCTCGAGGCACGAGCCCTTTGGCATCGTGGTGCTTGAGGCGTGGAGCGCGGGCCGGCCGGTCATGGTCAGCCATGTCGGCGGGCTCAAGGCGCTCGTGCGCCACGAGCAGAACGGGCTGTTCATAGCGGGGGGCGGCGAGGCCACGGCGGAGGGGCTGGCGGGGCAGCTGCGATGGCTGTCCGCCGCACCGGAGCTGCGGCGACAGCTGGGCGCGGTCGGCCGCGAGGAGGCGCGCTCGCGCTACGACTGGAGCCGCATCGCGGGGCAGCTCGAGGAGCTTTACCAGGCGGCCGAGCAGCATGCGGCCCGCCGCTACGGGAGGAAGGGCGCATGAGCTACGCGGAGGTCAAGCGCAACATCTGGAGCAACTCGGTCTCCAACTACATCCGCACCGTGCTGGGCATGATTGTGGGGCTGCTCACCTTCCGCATGCTCTACCAGGCGCTGGGCAAGGAGCAGTTCGGGTTCTGGTCGCTGCTCTGGAGCGTCTTCGGCTATGGCATCCTGCTCGATTTCGGATTCGGCTTTGCCGCCCAGAAGCGGGTGGCCGAGCTGTCCGTGAGGCAGGACTGGGCAAAGCTCAGCCGCGTGATCAGCACGATCCTCTTCTTCTACTTCGGGATGGCGCTGCTGATTGCCGGCGTCGTCCTTTGCGGCTCGGCCCGCATCATCGGCTGGTTCGGGGTCACCCCGGGGAACACCGAGGAGTTCAGGCGGGTCCTGGTGGTCTTTTTCGTCGGCATCGGCCTGGCCTTCCCGATGGGCATCTTTCCGGAGATCCTGCGCGGCCAGCAGCGGATCCGGCTGGCGAACAACCTGATCTCGATCGCCATGGTCCTGCGCCTGGGCTTCATCGCCTGCGCCGTCTGGTTCAAATGGAGCTTCATGGCGGTGATGTGCATCGCCTTGTTCTTTGCGCTCGCCCCCGATTTCGTGGCCGCCATCCTGGCCATGCGCCGCATGCCCGAGGTCCGGGTGAGCCCCCGGCTGTTTTCCCCGGCGCTGATGCGCGAGACGATGCAGTTTTCCATCTTCGCCTATCTCAGCACCGCCACGAACATCGTCCTGGGCAAGACCGACCAGCTCGTGCTGGGCGCCACGCTGTCCGTAAGCGCGGTGGCGGTGTACCAGGCCGGGGCGAAGATCGCCGAGGTGTTCAACCAGTTCACCCGGCAGGTGCAGGACACGCTCTCCCCGGCGGCCGCGCACCTGCACGCGACCGGGGACGCCGCGGCGCTGCGCGATCTCCTGTTGAACAGCCAGCGCTGGAGCGTTGTCATCTCCACGCCGCTCTACCTGCTGTGCGCGTTCTACCTCTACGAGCTGGCGCAGCTGCTGACCGGCGATCGCGTCATCACCCGCGAGACTTTGTGGACCGGCCAGCTGCTGCTGGCCTGGTTCTACACCAGCATCCTCACGCACAGCGTATCCAAGCGCATTTTCATGATGTGCGGTCACGAGCGGCCGCTGCTCTGGCTGGGGGTGGGAGAGGCCGTGGCGAATGTCGTGCTGAGCGTCGTGCTGGCGCTGCTTATGCGCAGCGTGGTGGCCGTGGCGATCGGCTCGCTTCTGCCCTGCCTGTTCTTTGGCTGGGTGCGGCTCTGGCCCTGGATGGCGCGCGAAGGCGGCCTGAGCGCCGGCCAGCTGTTCAAGCGCACCGTGCTGCCGTCCTGGCTTGCCTGCCTGTCGATGCTCGGGCTGCTGGTCCTGTTC
>JAPLUA010000369.1 GCA_026397855.1 Verrucomicrobiota bacterium
GGTGGAAGTGGACGCCCAGAACCGGGTGGTGAACCTGTTACTGTATGACGTCAAGACCGTGACCTTCAACGAGGGCCGGGCAACGACGGGCGCCCAGGCCGAGGTGACGCTCCAGGTGGATCTGAAAGCGGAGGAAAAGACCAAAGAAGCGAAGTCCATCAGCGACATGACCTTCAACCAGCTCCGGGATGAACTGCACGAGATGGAACGGCGGATGAACATTCCCCAGCCGCTCGGCAACCTGACCCGGGAACAGATCCGCTGGCGCAGGTTACAGTTGCAATTCCACATGGATGAGATGACAGAGCCGATCCGGCTGCAAATGCACCGCCAGGTAGCGTTTTCTTTCGCCTGCCTGGGGTTCACGCTAGTCGGCATTCCGCTGGGCGTCCGCATGCACCGGCGCGAAACCAACATCGGCATCGTGGTCGCCCTGCTCCTGGTGGCGGTCTATTACAGCTTCATCCTGGTGGGCCAGGCCCTCGATACCCGTCCGGAGTGGGCGCCGCATCTCATCGTCTGGCTGCCCAATTTCATCTTCCAGGCCGTGGGGGGAGTCCTGCTCTGGCGAATGAACAAAGGGGTGTAGCCGCGCTACCCCCTTGGTCGCCGGTAAACCTTGTGCATCGCTGCCTGGTCCACCGGCTTGATGAGCATCTCGTCAATGTTCACGTGCGGCGGACGGCTTGCCACCCAGACCATGATTTCCGCGATGTCTTCCGCCTGGAGCGGATGCGTGCCTTCGTAAGGCTTGCTTGCCCGGGCGGTGTCGCCTTTGAACCGCACCAGGGAGAATTCGGTCTCGGCGAGCCCGGGGTCTATCGAGCTGACGCGGAGGCCGGTCCCGCTCAGTTCGAGCCGCAGGGATCGGGTAATCTGCCGCTCGCCGGCCTTGGCCGCGCAATAGGCCGCGCCGCCTTCATAGGCCGAGTGGCCGGCGTATGAGCCGACGTTGATGATGGTGCCTCCCGGCTGGCGCACCATCAGGGGCAACGCCGCCCGGGTCATGCGCAGGATCCCGAGCACGTTCGTCTGCAGCATGTTCTCCCAGTCTTCGTCCTTCCCTTCCGCCACGCTGTCCAGGCCGTGAGCGCCGCCGGCATTGTTAACCAGCACATCCAGGATGCGGGCATCGGATTGCGGATCCCGGATGGTCTGCGAGGCCCATGCGACAAACGCCTCGACGCTCGACGTTTGGGAGACATCCAAGGGATGGCAATGGGCCTCAGCCGCACCCGCCCGGCGCGCGGCCGCCGCCACCTGCTCCAGCTTGTCAACCCGCCGCGCCCCGAGCAGGAGCTTCGAGCCCTCGGCCGCAAATGCCCGGGCGGCAGCCGCCCCAAACCCGCTGGATGCTCCCGTAATGAGCACCCATTTATTCTTCAGTCTCGTTCTATTCATGCTTTGAATCGCTCTACGTCATTCCGGAATAGGCGCCGCTTGACACGGCCAGGGTCGGGGGTTTAGGGCGGTTTCAGCCGCTTCTCCGCTCCACCCGATCAGTGGGTTTTCATATACCAGCCCCACAGGGCGATCAGGATTACCGGGATCAAACCGCCCACGGCCCCGCCGGCCATCTCTGCCTGCTGGGTGTTGAATTTCGCTCCGAACCGGGGACCGATCTGTCCGCCAGCCAACCACCCGGCCGCCCCGCCCACCAGCAGGCAGAGGATGCCAACGGTCGGATAACGAACCAGCAACGCCAGGTTCTTTGCAATGATCGCCGGCGCGATGCCCGCGGCAAACAAGCCCCCGGTAGCACCAACAACCGCGCCGACGAGCGCGCCAAGATTTGATTGGCCCAGGCGGGGTTTCATTTTCTGCTGTGAGCTTTTCATAAGCGGCAGGCAAATGCAACGCTGCGTTGGCCGAATGCCGTCCCGAATGCTGCGATTCGAGTTGTGGCCGGTGTGCTGCGGGGGTTATTGTCGCCGCCACTATGTCCTATTTGCATATAGCGGCCTCCCGAACCGGCAACATTGCCTTCGCCCTCCTCCTGGCCTTAAGCGTCGGCAGGGCGGCGTCTTTGCCCCGAAACGTCCAGGCCACGTTTTACCCCGAGGCGCTGGCGGAAATGGACACCGCCATCAACCAGGCCATCGCGGATCAGAAGTGCCCCGGCGGCGTGCTCTGGCTCGAGCGCCGCGGTGTCGCCTATCATAAGGCCTACGGAAACCGCGCCCTGGTGCCGACCGTCGAGCCAATGACCGAAGACACCCTCTTCGACGCGGCTTCGCTGACGAAAGTCGTCGCCTGCACCCCGGCCGTCATGCTGCTGGTCGAGCGCGGCCGTGTGAAACTGGATGAGCCGGTCCAGACCTACATCCCGGAGTTTAAGGGCGACGGTAAGGAGGCCATCACCGTCCGCCAGTTGATGCTGCACATCTCCGGACTGCGGGGGGACATCGAGACCAAGACCGATTGGCAGGGCCAGCGGACGGCCATTCAGAAGGCGTGCGAGGAGAAGTCGACCACCACGCCCGGCACCGCCTTCCGCTACAGCGACATCAACTTCTTCCTCCTCGGGGAAATCGTGCAGCGCGTCTCGCACACGCCGCTCGAGGAGTTTGTGGCGCGGGAGATCTATCAGCCGCTGGGAATGGTGGATACGGGCTATCTGCCGCCCGGATCCAAGGTGAAACGCATCGCGCCAACGGAGGTCGTGAATGGCCAGCCGTATCGGGGCATGGTGCATGACCCCACAGCGCGGCACATGGGCGGGGTAGCCGGCCATGCCGGGCTCTTCCTGACTGCGGCCGACCTCGCTCGCTATGCGCGCATGTTGCTGAACCAGGGCTCGCTCAACGGGGTGCGCATCTTCAAGTCATCGACGGTCCAGCTCATGACCACCATCCAGACACCCGACGGCATCCCGGACCGCCGCGGCCTGGGGTGGGATATTGACTCGGGCTACAGCGGCCCGCGCGGAAAGATCTTTCCAGTCGGTTCCTATGGCCATACCGGCTGGACAGGCACCTCGCTCTGGATTGACCCGGCTTCCCAGACTTTCGTCATCTTCCTCTCCAACCGCAATCACCCGAACGAGAGCGGCAACGTCGGCGCGCTGCGAGCCCGGCTCGGCACCCTCGCCGCCGAGTCGCTCCGCCAATCCCCTGCCCCGGCCACGGTGGCACCCTCTTCACCCTCTGCGAGCCTCGAATCACCGAAAGGGGCCGGGCTGTCGGCGAACCGTGCCATTCCTCCCTCCGTCCCCCGCGCCGCCGGAGCCAATGCCGCCCTCGCGGGCGCTGGGCCGGGACGGCGCTCCCCCGGAACGCTTAACGGCATTGACGTTCTCGTCCGGAAGAAGTTTGCCCCGCTCAAGGGATTGCGCATCGGCCTAATCACCAACCATACCGGCCAGGACCGCGACCGCAACCCGACCATTGACCTGCTCAAGAACGCGCCGGGCGTCGAACTCAAAATGCTGTTCAGCCCCGAGCACGGCATCCGCGGCGCGGCCGACGAAAAGGTGGGCGATGTCGTGGACGAAAAGACCGGCCTGCCGGTCCACAGCCTCTATGGCAAGACCAACAAACCGACCACCGAGCAGATGAAGGACCTGGACGCCCTGGTGTATGACATCCAGGACATCGGCTGCCGGTTTTACACTTACACCGCCACCATGGGGCTGTGCCTGGAGGCCGCCGCGGAGAGCGGGAAGAAGTATTTCGTGCTGGATCGCGTCAACCCCATCAACGCCACAGCCATAGACGGGCCGGTGCGGCTGGGCAAGCCCACCTTCGTCGCCTACCACGAGGTCCCGCTAAGGTATGGTATGACCATTGGCGAACTGGCGCAGATGTGCAACGCCGGGCTCAAGATCAAGGCCGACCTGACCGTGATCCGCATCGAGAACTGGCGCCGTGACTGGTGGCTGGACCAGACCGGGCTCCCCTGGACCGACCCATCCCCCGCCATGCGCAACCTGACCGAGGCAATCCTCTATCCCGGCATCGGCCTGCTGGAAAGCGCGCTCTCGGTCGGCCGCGGCACCGACACACCTTTTGAAGTCATCGGGGCCCCCTACATCTCAGACACCCGCCTGGCGGAGGAACTGAACCGGGCAGGCCTGCCCGGCGTGAGCTTCGTGCCCATTCGCTTCACCCCCACCTACAGCATCCATAAAGGCAAGCTGTGCGGCGGAGTCTATATTCTCCTGACCGACCGCGACCGATGCCCGGTCGTGGACGTGGGCCTGCAGATTGCGGAGACACTCTACCGGCTCTACCCGAAGGACTTCGACCCCGGCAAGATGAGCCGCCTCCTGCTGCACCCGCCGACGCTCGAAGCCGTCAAGGCCAACAAACCCCTCAAGGAGATTCACGCCCTGTGGCAGAAAGACCTCAGAGAATTCCAGCAGCGCCGCGCCAAGTATCTCCTCTACTGAGCCATATCTTCGCGGCAGCCCTGCCCGGTTCCCCCATCCGGACGGTTGCCGATTGACAGATCGCTCCCGAGGCTACAGCTTCTAGAGAGAATTCAAACACTCATGGCTACATCAAGATTACTCCTCACACTGATCGCTCTCTCTTTGGGCGCCCTTCTGCCGAACCGAACCGCTGCGGCGGCGAATTCGATTGCGCTCACGGAGACCTGGACTGACAGCCTTGTTTCTGTGCCCGATGGCAGCGGCGGCACGATTCCCTCTGTTTCATCCAAGATTGTCGCCACCCTGAACGCCAGCATCTCGGTTCCGGGGCTTGGAACCCTCTCCGCGGATGACTGGTCCTACATGAATGTGCAGGTTTCTGTGGGGAACTTTCAGTTTTTGGGCCATGTTTCCGAGGCGAACACGAAATCAGCAACACGCGCGGTGTTTAATCTGACCGGGATTGATGACGCGGGTAACGACGTGCAGTTGGGCCAGATCACGTTTAGCCGCTCAGGTGACACCCTGACGATCAGCACGGCACAACTGAAGCAGGACGTCGCCGCCTTCTACTACCAGGGCGTGCGCGGCCCGATCCAGGATGCCGTGAGCTGCAGTATCGTTGCCGGGGACTTCGAGATTAGTCGGAGCCTTTACCTGACCGGCCAGAACACCATAACCCCCCGCACCGCCGCGGACGGGGAGGAGTTTGAACTTAACGCCATCTCGATTTCAGGCTCAGCGGACTTCGTGCCGCCCACAGTCACGATGCTCTCGCCGACCTCGGGGGCGAACCTGACGAATGAGTTTATCACGGCCCGAGTCCGTGCCACTGACAATGTTGGCGTGTCCGATGTTCAATTCAGCCTGAATGGCGGGGACTTCAGTTCCGGAGAGCCGGACCCGATTGCAACCGACGTGTGGACGATGGACTTCATTTTGGAGCTTGGACCCAGCACTTTGCAAGTGCTGTGCTACGACGACGGTGGCAACGTATCGGCCACCAACACCATCAGGTTCAGCTATGTGGTGCTCGCGCCGATCGGTGTGCAGACTATCGGACCGGGCACGGTGACCCCTAATTACAACAACCAGATGCTGGCCATCGGCAATAGTTACGCGATGACCGCCAGGCCGGCAACAGGCTGTGCTTTCGTCAACTGGGTGATTTCGACGAACTGGGCGGGAGGCACCACGAATACCAGTGCGATGCTCAATTTCGTCATGCAGACCAATCTGACGCTGCAGGCAAGCTTCGTGGACACGAGTAAGCCAGTGCTCGCCATCACCGCACCCACGGCGAACCAGCGGTGGAGCAACGCGGTGTTTACCGTGCGCGGCACGGCCAAGGACAATCTGCAAGTGACGGAAGTCTGGTGCCAGACGAATGGAGTTTGGGGGCCAGCCTCCATCGGCGGCGACGGGACTAACTGGACGATGGACGTGTCGCTGGTGCCGGGCACAAACACGGTGCGGGCCTACGCGGTGGA
>JAPLUA010000210.1 GCA_026397855.1 Verrucomicrobiota bacterium
ACCACCCTGACCGGAGGGTCGCTCAGCTCGCAGTCTTCCGTTGTGCTCAACGCCGCCGGGACGGAGTACCAGGCAATGACCGGCGGCGTGGTTTCGCGGTGGAGCACCAATGGGACATATTTGGGCAGCGTCGCCTTGTCAGGCTTTGGCTCCTTGACCGGAGAAAACACCTTGCCGCAGAATCGCGCCTTGGGGGTTTTTGGCAACCTGTGGCTGACCTATAACGGCAACGGTATGCTTTCCATTTGGGATAGCAGCGGAAACCGCGTGGTTCAGGCCGCGCTGCCCGGCGCGGGCACGAGTTCGGATTCCAATTGGCGCTTCAGTTTCTGCAATGGCAAAGTCTTCATCATGGACGTGGACGCTCGGAACTGGAGAGGCTACGACCTTTACAGCGGCGCGCGCGTCGCTGTTTATGGCTCGCCCAGCACCCCCGCGTGGAACACCGATGTGCAGAACAAGATCGCCGGGACGGGCCTGATTCCGCAGGTGGATGCTTTTCTGGTCAGCGGCGCTTATCCCGTTCCCGCGGCCGCCGACCTGCGATCCTACGCGGCGGTGTTGGTCTATTCCGATGCGAGCTTTAACGACAATACCAGCCTGGGCAATGCTCTCGCGGACTACGTTGACCAGGGTGGCGGAGTCGCGCTGGCCACCTTCGCCTTCTGGAACTCAGCGGGGCTGTCAATCCAGGGACGCCTGGCAACTGGTGGCTATCTGCCCTTTACCACGGGAAGCCAGGCGAGTGGGAGCGATTTAACCCTGACCAAAGACCTGCCGCTGCATCCGTTGCTCGATGGTGTGGCCTCCTTCGACGGTGGGGGATCGAGCTACCACAATAGTCCGATCACCAGCGCTACGGGCGCCACCCTTGTCGCGCATTGGAGCAACGGCCAGCCCCTGGTCGGCGCAAAGGACAGCGCGCCCGGACGCTGCGCCGGCCTGAACTTTTACCCCCCCTCCAGCGATGCGAGGAGCGGTTTCTGGGTGGCGAGCACGGACGGCGGGCGCCTCATGGCCGATGCCCTCCTCTGGTCGGGCAGAATCCCGCCGACCATCCTCGTCGCGCCCGCCGACCAGGTCGGCGCGCTCGGCGGCACCGCAACATTCACCGTCAGCGCCCAGGGAACTTCTCCCTTGAGTTACCAGTGGCGGCTCAACGGGACCAATCTTCCTTCGGCCACAAGCAGCACGTTGAGCTTCGTTATCGGAGGCAACAGCGCGGGTGCCTACAGCGTTGTCGTCTCAAATCTCTACGGTGGCACCACCAGTTTGAGCGCGACGCTCAACCCCCAGCTTCGCTTCCTGACACCCGCCCCGTCCGGCGGTGTCTTCTCGCTGTTCCTGGTGAATGCGGACGGCAGTCCGGTGGCCACCAACCGGGCCGCCCGGGTTCGCATCTACGCAACCACCAATATCAACCTCCGGTTTCCCAACTGGAGTCTGCAGCCCAATCCCGTGGTGCCGATCAACGGCCAACTGCGAGTGGATGGTTTCAATGTGACCAATTTGCCAGGGCAATTCTTCCGCGCCGCGGAAGTGCCCTGACCATTGCCCCTGGCGGCGCAAGCCAAAGCTCTCCAGCGGGACGGCGGCCTTAAGCAGCCCCGCCCGCACCGGGTTCCGATGCACGTAATCGCAAACGGTGCGCCCCGGAAGTGTCAATAGTGAGGACTGACACTTGCCCGGGTTGCCTTGGCGCTGGGCGCGGCGTCAGGCGCTTTCCGCAGCAGGAAGAACTGTGACTGGTAACTCCGGGGCACGCTGACTGTC
>JAPLUA010000072.1 GCA_026397855.1 Verrucomicrobiota bacterium
AATCGCTCTAATGCCCGGTATCCGATGTGACGTAACAAAGGCATTGGAGCCGGGATGGGGCTTGGGTCTTGCCGGGGTTTGCTTGCCATGGACAGGTCACTCCAGCGGTAATGGCTGCCTTTCTTCTGAATGGATGCGCACCGGCTTCCCTCGGGGGGCTGATTCCAGCTTGACCACGGAGTTTCTGGGCTATTTACTCGCATCAACGCAGGGTAAAAGAACAAAGAGATTTGATCATGCAGAGAGGCAGTGCCTGGGAACCCGACGTGGTTCCTGAGGTTGCCGGTTCAAACCGGCGGGGCACTTCTGGCGGATGGGGCAGAACGGTGTAACTTGAATCCGAAGCGACATCAACGAGTCCGGCGCAGGGGGAGGCAACTCAGGCTCCTCCCTGTGCTGCTTTTGCTGGGCGTAGTGATCTGCCTTTCGATAGGGCTGTTAATCTGGCTGCCAAAACTATGGGCTGATCTCCAAATGCCCCCGGAATCGGAAGGCTTGCCGACTGAGTCTGACCACCAAACCGGGGTGAAGTTTTAGGGGACCCATCTCCCCTTCAGCAGGGGAGAGGGAGAACCTGCCTTGCCGGCCCTCGCCCAGTTACCTTTTCAGCGGGCCGGGGAAGGCGACCAGGTCGGATCGGGTTTTGCCGTTCTCAGTGATGCGAGGCAGCGTATAGACCGTGCCGTCCTTGCCGATCGTGATGGCGTTGACATAGAGGGGGCGCTGGCCGTTTTCGTAGAAAACGGCACCATTGTCGGTGTACTTGCCTGCCGGAATGTCGTAGGTGACCAGGTGCAGGTCTTCGAGGCCCTTGGCCTCGCCCATCGCCGTCTTGCTCTTGCCGGCCAGGCGTTTGCCGTCCACGTAGATCGGTCCGCCTGTCAGGTAATGAGCGGTCTTGCCGTCCGGCCCGAGCGCGAAGCCGAGGTAGCCGTAGCTGAACTGGTCGAACATCCCGCAGCGCTTGGAGGGTTCCGATGTGATGCGGTCGAGCACTTCGATGCGCGGCACGCCCGGCTCGAAGCGGAACAGGTAGCCGGAGTTGCCATGCACGCCGTAGATGAACTTGTCGCCCGGGCGCCAGAAGGTTTGCCGCCAGTTGTAGCCCATGTGCCCGGGGTTGGTCGGGTCATACAGCCCGAAGTAGTCCTTCTTCATGTCCTCGCCCTGCACGGGCGCGACGGTGTCGGTGGCGGGGTCGTAGCGGAGGATGGTCCCTTCGGAAGTGGTGAAATAAGCCGAGCCGTCCTCCTGGTTCACGGCGATGGATCGGCAGACGGTCCGGTAGTCGGCGCCCACGCCGTCCTCGCCCTTGGCGCACATCCTGCCGAAGTCCTTCTGGTCCTTCGTGGCCAGGTTGTAGCGGTAGAAGATGCCGCTGGGCCAGGTGAGGGCAAACATGCGGCCGCGCTTCGTGTCCATATTGAAGGTGAGGACGCCTTCGCGGCCCGGCGCGATGCCGTAGTCCTCGAACTTGCCGGTCTTCAGGTCGTAGGAGAGCATGTGGCCGCCGGGGTAGGACTTGTAGCCCGCGGGCGGAATGCCCATGGTTTCCTTGCCTTCGACGATGCTATAAACGCCGACGTGTGTGGCGAAGTAGAGCTTGCCGTTGGCCTCGACAAAGTTGACGTGGCTCTTGCCCTGGGGAATGGCTTTGCTGCCTTTCTCGCCGCAGGCCTCGGTCAGGTCGCCCAGTTCCTTGACCTGCTGCGTCTTCGGGTCGAGGCAGAACATCTTCGCCCCCTGGTCAATATTCTCGGAGCTGAGCACGTAGTAAATCCTGCCGTCGCTGCCGGTGCCCATGGCATTGTAGCTGTCGTGGCCCAGGGCGAAGCCGGAGTTATAGACTTTGGCGGTGATCTTCTTGCCTGCGTAAGCCTTGCCGTCAGGGACGACGAGCTTCTGGGCGGCCTGCTCGGCGCCGCAGGCCACGCCTGCGCTCAGCGCCAGGGCTGCGAGGATGTTGATGGAGTTGGATGGGGTCAATGAGTTGGGTGCTTTCATGATTCTATTAATGGGTATGTTTAACACTTCGATGGTCAACGTTCCGCCCACGATCGCTTATGCCTTGGCCAGTTCAGCCGCGTACCTCCGGATCTTGCGGATGGCCTCGGCGATCTGGTCCATCTTCTCCCGTTCGGCCAGCGTAATGGTTTGCGTGAGCCACACCGCCTGTTCGCAGAGCTTGTCGTTCTCGGGCAGGTTCTGGTTGCGGTCGAGCCATTCCTTGAGCCGTTTCTCGCCGTAGAGCTTGAGGAAGTGCTTATTCTTGGCGAGGGCTGAGACGTAGGCGTCCTTGTTCATTACCCCGTAGCCGGACGAGGCGGGCACGCCCTCGGCGCTCAGGGCAGCGAGGAACTTCGCGCGGCTGAGCCCGGCGAACTGCGCCGGGTCGTAGCGGAACATGTAGAGGTGATACGCGCTGCGGGTGGCGTGGGGGTGGAGTTTGGCCGGCTTAATGCCGGGGATCTCGCCCAGCAGCTTCGTCAGGTAGAGCGCGTTCTCGTGGCGGCGGTTGGATTGTTCGATGACGCGGGTCATCTGGGCGGTGAGCAGTCCGCCCTGGAACTCGCACAGGCGGAGGTTTGAGCCGCGCGTGCCCGAGTAGCTGAAGTTGTAACCGCTGACCTGCCGGGCGCGGCCCTGGTTGTGGAAGTTGTAGCAGGTCTCGGCGAACTGATCGTCGTTGGTCAGCACGGCGCCGCCCTCGCCGGAGTTGAGATTCTTGCTGGCCTGGAAGCTGAAGCAGCCGGCCATGCCCCAGGTGCCGACCTTGCGGCCGCGCCACTCGGCCAGGTGCGCCTGGCAGGCGTCTTCCACCACTGTGACCTGGTGCTTGCTGGCGACCTCGAGGATCTTATCGAGGTCGGCCGGGTAGCCGCCGAGATGCACCGGCATGATGACCCGGGTGTTCTTCGTGACGGCGGCGTCAATCTTATCGGCGTCAATCTGGAAGCTCTCCAGGTCCGAGTCCACGAACACCGGGAGCGCGTAGTTGAGAACCACGACGTTGTAGGTGGCGACGAACGTGTAGGGGGGAATAATGACCTCGTCGCCCGGTCCGACGTCCAGGGCGCCGAGCGCGGTGGAGAGGGCTGCGGTGCCGCTGGCGGTCGCCAGGCAGTGTTTGGCGCCGGTGAGCTTCTCGTACGCGGCCTCGAAGCCGGAGACGGCCTTGCCGGTGCCGCGATACCAATGCCCGCTCTTCAGGGTCCCGAGCAGGGACTGCTCCTCGGGTTCTCCATAGACGGGCCAGCCCGGCCAGCCGCCGGAGCAAACCGGCTTGCCGCCCAGCTTCGCCGGCTTGCCGGCTACGGCATCGGCGCCACGGGCGCTGCCGCCCAGTTGCGGAAGGGCAAGGGTCAGGCCCGCGCCCGCGAGGGATGCGGTTTCGAGGAAATGCCGTCGTGAGATGGGGTCTTTCATAGGGTAGCTTGGACGTTGATTGTGGGCTGAATCATCAAATTGAATGGGGCATAGGGTGTTTCGATGGCGCGGTGAAACTCAAGACTATTCTGCCTCTCAGCCGTCCGGTCAGTCATCGAGATTCCAGAAGGAGTGCGCCGGCGAGCCGGCGGTGGGCGAGTTGGTGGTCGCCCACAGTTTCTTGAAAGCGACCCGCTCGACGTGGCCGTCCAGGAGGGCAACATTGGCCCCGTTGTTATGCACCGTTGGCCGGGCGTGGCTGTAGGGCGCGTAGCTCGGGTCCGTGTCGGGGGCTCCATCGCCGTCGCAGTCGGTAGTGAAAGGCCGCAGCATCGGGGAATACACGTAGTAACCATCCGTGTCCATGAACGTCAGGGCATCACCGGGCTTCCGGATCCGGGTGGATTTCAGCGCCTGGTGGTTGCCGGTGTTGTCAATCTGGTAGTAAAACATGCCGTTGAGCTTGGCGTTGAAGGTGCCGAAATTGGCGCCGATCCAGCAGTTCCAGTTGGTTGGATTCCATGCGGCGGTGGAGTAGGGGGGCGGCATGTAGGAGCCCCCGGTGCATTGGCGGAGCTCGTATTTCTGCACGCTCGAGTTGGCCTGTGATGTGCTCTGCTTGGACACATAAGGTGCCAGGATCTCAAAGATATACGGCTCGGTGGCCTGCGAGGCGAACTGCACGGCGAAGTAAGGGATGGAGTCGCCGTTGTCGCCTTCGTACATGTGAACCGCGTAGATCCAATTCTTCATATTGGAGGAGCATTTGATCGCGGTGGCCTTGGATTTGGCGCGGGCCAGGGCGGGCAGCAGCAGGGCCGCAAGGATGGCGATAATGGCAATGACCACCAGCAGTTCAATCAAGGTAAAGGCCGTGGCGCGGCAACCCCGCTGGGGGATCCCACGAGGGGCTTCAAGATGGGCTTGCGCAGGCATAACTTCAAGTCGGAGACTAGCAGCTATGGCACCGATGACAACTGAAACCGGATGTGCTGAAACCGGATGTGCAGTTTTGATTCGCCGGGTGCGATCCTCCCGCATACTATGATCGCATGAGAGTCGGTTTTTGCGGGCTTATAGCGATGGCCGGGTTGGGCACCACGATCTGCGTCTCTTGCGGCAAAGCCGACCGTTCAAAGGCATCGGACAGGACGGCCCTGCCCGAACGTCCGGTGAGCGTGGCGCGCGCGGAAACGCGGGCGATACCGCGGGTCATCCATGTGACGGGATCGCTGGCGGCGCAGGAGCAGTCCATGCTCAGCGCCAAGGTAGCCGGGCGCCTGGAGCGCCTGGATGTGGATATCGGCAGCGTGTTGCACCGGGGGGATGTTGTGGCGCAGGTCGAGCCGCGGGACTACGAACTGGGCCTCCAGCAGGCGGCAGCGGCGCTGGGGCAAGCGCGGACCGCAATGGGGCTGCCGCTGGCGGGCGAGGACGACCACATCGAGCTGGAGCACGTGACGGCCGTGAGGCAGGCCAGGGCTGTGCTGGAGGAGGCCGCCAAGAACCGGGAGCGGATCAAGAGCCTGTCGGTCTCGGGCATCGCCTCGCAGTCGGAGGTGGATTCGGTTGAAGCCGCGCACACGGTCGCCTTGATGCGCCATGAAACGGCGATGGAAGAGGCCCGTGGGAGGGTGGCCACGGTCGCGCAACGGCGGGCTGAGCTCGACCTGGCGCGCAAACGGCTGGCAGATGCCTCAGTGCGCGCACCCTTTGACGGCGCGGTGCAGGCCCGGCCGGCGACCATCGGGGAGTATCTTGCGGTGGGCGCGCCGATTGTGCAGGTGGTCAAGACGGATCCTTTACGGCTGCGGCTGGAGGTGCCTGAGCGGGAGTGCATCCTGGTGCGCACCGGCCAGGTGACGCGTCTTCTCATAGAAGGCGACACCAATATCTACAGCGGTCGCATCGCCCGTCTCAGCCCGGCCCTGGACGAGCCAACGCGCACGCTGCGGGTGGAGGCGGACGTGCCCCGGCAAGGCTCACTGCGCCCCGGCTTGTTCGCGCGGGCAGAGATTGTGGTCGCCGAGCATGAAGAGGCCCTGACAGTTCCGGCTGAAGCCATTATCGCCTTTGCAGGGATCGAGAAGGTCGTGGCCGTGCAGGAGGGCAAGGCGCTGGAGCGGGTGGTCGTCACCGGGCGCCGCGGCCCGGGCTGGGTTGAGATCGTTTCCGGCCTGGCCGGGGAACAGCCGGTGGTGTTAAACCCGCACGGCCTGCGCACAGGGCAACGGGTGCTCGTAAACGGCCCCGCCGACAAGCAGACCCGTGTGCAGCAGCCGAATCCGGACAAAGCCTCTCCCTCCCGCTGATCCATGCAGAAGCTTGCCGAGATTTGCATCCGCCGGCCGGTCTTCGCGACGATGATCGTGTTCAGCCTGGTGGTGGCGGGTGTGGCCGGTTACCTGCACCTGGAGGTGGATCGCTTCCCGTCGGTGGACCTGCCCACGGTGCGGGTCACCACCCGTTTATCCGGTGCGTCGCCTGCGGAGATGGAGTCGCAGGTTTCCCAGCCGATCGAGGAGGTGCTGAATACGATCGAGGGGATCCAGGAACTGCGCTCGATCAACGGCTCGGGCGCCGCGTTCACCGTGGTCACCTTCAATTTGAACCGGGACATTGACTCGGCAGCGCAGGACGTGCGTGACCGCGTGGCCACGGTGGTGCGGGATCTGCCTCGCGACGCCGACCCTCCGACGATCGCCAAGGCGGATACCGACCAGTCGCCCATCCTGAGCCTCGCGCTCTCGGGCAAGCGCTCCCAGCGCGAGCTGTCGGAGCTGGCCGACAAGATTGTAAAGAAGCAGATCGAGCGATCTTCCGGGGTCGGGCAGGTGGACCTGATCGGCGATTTGCCGCGCGCGATCAACGTGTGGGTGGACGCCGACCGCTTGGCTGCCTACCAGCTTCCGATCACCGCGGTGCGAGACTCTGTGGCCCGCCAGAACGCCAACATTCCGGGCGGCAACGTCACGGGCAACCTGCGCGAGGAGACCTTGCGGACGATGGGCCGTCTGCCGGATGCGCGCGCGTTCAACGAGCTGGTCGTGGCGACACGCAACGGCCTGCCGATACGGGTGCGGGACATCGGCTGGGCCGAGGATGGCACGAAGGAGCAGCGATCCATTTCGAGGCTCAACGGCGAGCCGACGGTGGCGCTGGATGTGCTGCGGCAGTCCGGGGCGAACACAGTCGCGGTGATCGAGGGGGTGAAGGAGAAGCTGCAGGAGCTGGAAGGGCAGCTTCCTGCGGACGTGAAGCTGGAGGTGACGCGCGACCAGTCCCGCTACATTTACGAGGCGCTGCACGAGATTCAGCTCCACCTGGTCCTGGGCAGCATCCTGGCCTGCCTGGTGGTGCTGCTGTTCATGCGCAACTGGCGCGCGATGGTTATTGCCGCCGTCGCGATCCCGACCTCGGTGATCGCGTCCTTCGGCATGATGAAGGCGCTGCATTTCACGCTCAACAGCGTGACCATGCTCGCCCTGGTGCTGATGGTCGGCATCGTCATTGACGACGCGATTGTGGTGCTGGAGAACATCTTCCGGTTCATCGAGGAGAAGAAGATGCGGCCCTTCGAGGCGGCCCGGGCCGCGACGGCCGAGATCGGCCTGGCGGTGATGGCCACCACGTTCAGCCTTGTGGTGATCTTCGTCCCGGTCTCCTTCATGTCCAGCATCTCGGGCCGGTTCCTTTACCAGTTCGGCTTCACCGCGGCCGTGGCGGTGCTGGTGAGCCTGGTCGTCTCCTTCACCCTGACGCCGATGATGAGCGCCCGCCTGTTGCGCGACGGGGGGAGCGGCCAAGACAAGTCGCCGGCCCGGGAGCCGCGCTCGCGCAGCGGTTTCTACGCGAGCATTGATCGCTTCTACATGAGCGTTCTGCGCTGGGCCATGTCGCGCCGGCTCGTGGTGGCCGGGTTGGCCATGCTGGTGATGGCCTCCTCGGTGCCGCTCTACAAGATGGTGCGGCAGGAGTACCTGCCGAGCAACGTGGACGAGGGCGAGTTCGACGTGCGTGTCACCGCCCCCGAAGGAACCAGCCTCGCGGCGATGAACCGCGTGGCCCTGGAGATCGAGCAGGAGCTGCGGGCCGTTCCGGGGGTGCGCCTGGTCATCTCCACTGCCGGCAGCAGCACCTTCGGCGGGGTCAACAGTGCCAACTTCTTCATCCAGCTTGCTCCGCACACGGACCGCACTTTCCGCTGGGGGCGCCTCCTGGGCTGGCCTCCGTGGCAGGCGTTCCGCGGCAACTTCTCCCAGGTTGACATCCAGCAGGAAATCCGCCGCCGCCTCCGGAAGCTGCCGGATCTGCGGGTCGCAATCCGCAACCCCCAGACCTTTGTCGGCGGCGGGCCGAACTTCGATATAGATTTCTCACTGCTGGGGCCCGACCTCGAGCTTCTGAACACCTACGCAGAGCGCCTGCGCACCAATGCGCCCGCGCTGGGGCTGCTCGACGCCGACACCACGCTCAAGCTCGACAAGCCGGAGCTGCGGGTCGAGATTGATCGCGACCGCGCGGCCAACCTCGGCGTCAGCACCACGGACATTGCCGATGCGCTGCGGGTCATGGTCGGGGGCGACCAGCGCGTAACCCGGTTCCGCGACGACTCGATGAACGAGGATTACGACGTGCAAGTGCGGCTCAAGGAGGGCGATCGTAATGAGGCCGAGCCTATCCGGCGGCTGTTTGTTCCTCGCCAGGGCGGCGGGCTGGTGCGGCTGGATAACCTGGTGAAGGTCGTGCCGACCAGGACAGCCTCCCGCATTGACCGGCTGGACCGCCAGCGGCAGGTGAGCCTGCGTGCGGCGGTGGCGCCCGGTTATGCGCAGGCGGACCGCATCGCGGCCCTGCGTGCCGAGGTGGCAAAGATGGGCCTTCCAACCGGCTATTCCACGCGCATTTCCGGCCGCGCCCGCGAGTTGGAATCGACCTTCGGGGAGTTCATCTTTGCTTTCGCGTTCTCGGTCGTTCTGATGTATATCATCCTGGCTTCCCAGTTCGAGAGCCTGGTGCATCCCTTTACCATCCTGCTCTCGCTCCCGCTATCCGTGCCTTTTGCCTTTGTTTCGCTGCTGGCGGCAGGCCAGACCATCAACCTCTATTCCGCGCTGGGCTTGCTGGTGCTCTTCGGCGTGGTCAAGAAGAACGCCATTCTCCAGATAGACCACATGAACAAGCTCCGCGCCGCGGGGCTGGACCGCGCCGCCGCGATCCTGCAGGGGAACCGGGAGCGCCTTCGCCCGATTCTAATGACCACGCTGACGCTCATCGCCGGCATGCTTCCCCTGGCGTTGGGCACCGGGCCGGGGGCCGAGGAGCGCCGCGCGGTGGCCGTGGTGGTCATCGGCGGACAGACACTCTGCCTGCTGCTGACGTTGATTGTGACGCCGGTCGCCTATTCGCTACTGGATGACCTGCGGCTCAAGTTTCACGCATGACGTTTGACGCCTCACGGCACGAAGTCCGGCGGCAGGACTTTCGCGCGGTAGAACAGGTTCGTCATCGTTTCAAGGATGCGGTTGGTGGTGCTGTAGTCGGTCCAGACCGTGTTCGTATCGACTCCCGGCACGCCTGAGCCGTGCGGCAGGATCGGTGTCCAGGGCAGGACCAGGCTCGGGGTGTACTGGATCTCGTATTGCGAGCGGGAGGAGGTGCCTTCCAGGACCAGTTGCACGGTGAGGTTGGTGCCCGCGAAGGACCGCCGGGCCGAGGTAATCCGCAGCGGCTGCACCAGGACCGCCTGCGACGCGGACACGGTGCCCCACTGGTTGGAGGCGATCACCTGGACGGTCTTGCTGCCCGACGTGTTCCAGGTCACGTTGTTCTGGTCCAGGCTCACGCCGCCGACATGCTGAACGGACGGGTTCTCGGTCACGATCCAGTAGTAGCTGATCGGTTCGGTGGCGGTGGCGGGCGCGACCTTGGCGCGGGCGTCATAGACGCCGCCGCGGGTGACATAGCCGGGCACGGACAGGCTGACCGACGTCAAGCTGCCGTAGTTCCAATCCACGAGGTTGAAGAGGTCGTTATCGTAAGCCTCGCCGGCCAGGATGCCGGTGGCGTCCCGCATGATGAGGTGTCCCTGTTTGGAGGACTTGCGCACATTGGCGGCCCCGCCGCCTGCGTTGCTCGGAAAGACGGCGCGCGTGGAGGTGAAGGTCTGGTTGTTCTCCACCCGCAGCAACGAGCCGCCGGCGACGCCGTAACGGAAGGTGCAATCGTCAAACGGAGCGGTCGGGTCCACGGTGGCGCCGTCCATGACATAGACGCCGTCGGTGTTGAGATACTCGAAGATGGCCTGGCGGGCGGCGATGGTCGCGTTCGTCTGGACCAGGATGGTGTAGTAGCCGCTTTGGTGCGAAACCAGGGCGGGATTGCCCGCGGCGCCGATGACCTGGAGGCGGCCTCCGGGTTGCACCGTGAGAATGCCGCCGCCCGTCAACTCGAGTTCCGCGCCGGCGTCCACGATGAGCGCGGCGTTGCTGGCGACGGTGGCGGAGCCGGTGAGGCGATCCAGGTGGCCGTTCAGCTCGTAGGTGCCCTGGGCGACAGTGAGCCCGACCCCTCCAAGCTGGAGGATGTCCGATAAGAGGCGGACGCGGGCGCCGCCGGTCTTGTCAATGGCGATATTCGGGAAGTAGCCGCTGGCGCCGAGGTAGGTGATGGTGGCGTCGTTGCCGCCCGTAAACCAGACTGTGTTGGCCGGCGCCGAGTCGCCCCAGGCCCCGGTGGTGTGCACGTAAACGTTGCCGCGCAGGTGGTGCTGGAGTCCGCCGACGAGCGAGCTCCAGTAGCCGTTGCTGATGCTGAGCTGGCCGTTCACGTACACCGAATCGAGGGGGCGCATGGCGCCGCCTGGCCGGTCAATCACTACGTCCCAGAACTCCTCGGCGGCGCAATCCGTGGCGAGGGTCAGGGACCCGGTTCCGTCGAAGGTCACCCGCGAGGAGGTGCCCGGGTCAAACCCATTCGAGATGGTGTAATTGGTGTTCTGGTTGACCCAGGAGCCGCCTACAGATAACAGAGTTCTCGGGTCATTGGCATTGATGCCGGCGCCGCGTGCCAGGGTAAGGTCGCCGCGCACGCTCAACGAGCTGTCGTCGTTCATCTCCAGCGAGCCGTTGACGCAGGTGAGCGTGTTGCTCACGGTCACCCGGACGCCGCTGGCCAGTTCGAGGGCATCGAAGCCGCTGTAGGACTTGTTGAGCTCGAAGGTGTGGAAGGTCTCGTCGGTGAGGATGTCCGCCGCAAACGGTCCGTCAAACACAACCTTGCCCAGGCCCTCGACGAAGCCGGCCGGGCCCGCGGCGTTGCGCCAATTGCCGCCCACGTTCATGAGGAGCGGCGCGGTGAAGACGCCTGTTTCGACCGAGAAGTCGCCGGTCAGGACAGCATTGGCGGTGGCGGTGACCGTGGCGGCCCGTTTGTTGATGACCAGGCTGTGCAGGCTGCTGTTGCTCACCAGGTTCAACACCTTGTTGATGGTCCCATACATCTCCACCTCACCGCCCGGCGGATTGAAGGATGGCTCAGTGCCGACGAAGTCGCCGCTGGTCCGGATGGTGCCGCCGGTGATGTTATTGGTGAGCTTGTAGGTGGGACTGTTGTATATCCGGATACCAGCGCCGTCGAAATCCAGCACCCCGCCGCTCATGGTCAGGGAAGCGTTCGCAGCAAACGGCCAATACGAGGCTCCGTTGCCGCCGACCACGCGCAAAGTGCCGGAGCTGATGTCCACCAGGGCATTAAGGTCGGTGAACTGAGCCCCATCCTGCTGGAGGATGGCGGTGCCGTCGGCGATCGTGTATCGGCCGAAAAGGCCGCTGTCGGTCAGGTCGTAGGCCAGGAACTGGCCGCCGTAGAGGGACAAGTGTCCGCCCTGGTCGAAATGCGCCGCGGTCACATTCCCGCCCGTGTAAACGGCGAACTGGCCGGCCGCGGAATTGAGGTCGAGTGTCCCCAGGACGTCGAGCCGGCCCTGGGCCCCATGGATCGTGGCGACGTGGTGGGCGTTGCTGACAATGATGTCGTCGTACATCCACAGCATCCCTGCGCCGCCGCGGGCGTCCGAGATGGTGTAAAAGACATTCGAGCCGGACACATACTGTGAGGAGCTCCCTGTGAAGGTCACCGCCCCGGTCCGGCAGAGGAATCCGGACCGTCCCACTTCATTGGCCCAGTTGCCGCCGACGCCGATGCCGAGGCCGGCGCAATCGAGGGTGTTGCTGAGGATGGTGAGGTTGCGGATCACGGGCAGGTAATTGGTGTAAAGGTCGTCGAGCACCAGCGGGCCGGTGCCGCTTTGCACCAGGTCTCTGAAGTAGGAGCCCACCGTGGGCTTGATGGGCGCCACGCCCGGATTACCGGTGAATACCACGCCGCCGTTGGGCCATTGGAAGATGCCGCCCATGTTGTTCATGAACCCGCGGATGATGACATTGTAGGTCGAGTAGCAGTTGAACTCGGTGCCGCTGTAGATATAGAGGTTGTTAATGGGCAGGTCCGCGGTGGAGAGCGCGCTCACGCCCAGGTAATACGGGGCGTATTTGCTGACGTTCAGATTGTAAAGGTTGCAGTTGTCGTCGTAGCAACGGATGTAGCTGAGCCCCGCTCCCTCGAACTCGACATAGCCGCTGGTCAACCGCACATTCGCGCCGGCCTCGAAGTTCCAGTCGCCGGTGACGAGGATGCGGGCCGAGCCGATCATGGAAGCGGTGGAGCCTGGCTCCCAGACCATGTCCCCGCCGAGGTGGAACTTGGCCGCGGTGCTGTTCATGTTGAGGAAGCCGTGGATATGGGCGTTGCCGCCGGCATAGAGCTCGTTCGTGTTGATGATGAGGGTGGCGCCGGCCTGGACGGTCAGGTTGCTGCAATAGGCCAACTGCCGATACACCCGCGGACTGAAGGGTGTGCCGGGCGGAATAGTGACAGGGTTCGCGGCCACCGGCACGGCATTGTTGTTCCAGTTGCCGGGCGTGTGCCAGTCGTCGGAGATATCGCCTTCCCAGAGGCCCGCGCTTACGGGAACGACCTCAAGGCTGTAGGTGGCGCTATTGGTATCGTTGGCCCAGACGCAGAGGCCATACCAATCGGTGTTGGTGACCGACACGTAGAAAACGTCCGGCGTGGTGCCCGGCTGGGTCGAGCGGGCGAGATACTGCTCCCGGCTGCGGTAGTAATTGCCGTCGCCGGAACCGAACAATGCGACATCAAGGTTGGCGGCGCCGGCGGTGACGGTGAGGGTGACGCGATAAGTTCCGTTGGTGAGGCTGATATCGCGCATTTCGACCACGTCGCCTCCGGGCCATGCGATGCCCGCGGTGGTGCCGATCGCGAAGGTCTCGCTGCCGCCGTCGAATTCGAGCGATGCCGAGCCGGTGCCGGAAAAGCGATAAGCCTCGATGCCCCGATACACGTTGGGCGCGTGGTTGCGGTCCACCGCCACAAAATCCACGGGCACTATGTAGGTGGAGGTCGCCTGTTGCGTCAGGAAGTCCGGCGCGGAATAGAGACGCATGCTCCAGTTGTCGGCCGGGTTATCCTGCCGCACGCCGACTGCCACCCAGTAAGCGGCAGCTTCGGCAAACTGGTAGTAGGAAGGGTCGCTGCTGATAGTGACCTTGGCATCATCCACGAGGGTTGGGGGCTGCACGTAGCCGGAATCCACGGGGCTGAAGGCGCTGACCCGGTAGCCGGCGCTGTCGGCGGCAGCCTTGACCCAGTAATAATTGGCGGGGCCGACCGCGGCCGTGAGGTCCGCATAGCTGGTGCTCGCAATCCAGCCGGTCACAGCGGTAGCGCCTGCGGAATTATTCGCCGTGTTGCGGTAGAGGCGATAGTAGGTGGCGCCGCTGACGACGGGCCAGGTGACGGTGACCCGGTCGGTGGCGGTGCCGTCGGATGCGGCGCAGGAAGCCGGGGCGGCCAGGGGAGTGATGTCGCGGATGCGCAGGTTGTAATTGCCGGCGATGCCGTTCGCGTTCAGCACCAGGATGCCGAGGTCGCCGGAGGCACCGGCTGTGTAGGTGAGGGTTTCAGTCCCGCCGGCCCCGGCGGCGTTGGAGTAGCCATCATAATCCGAGCGGGAACCCGACGTTCGATTGGGAGCAAACACAAAGAGCATGAGGTCGGGCGTGCCGGAGGTCACGTCGGCGGACACTTCATAGGTGCGGCCCGCCACGACGACGGCTTCCGACAGGTCCATCACGTCATTGGTGCGGAGGCTGCGTCCGTTCCAGGCTTCGAGTCCGAGGTCGTCAATATTGCTCTCAGCCTCGATGACGTAGGGCGTCGCGCCCCCGGTGTAAACCTCGGCATAGTGGGTTGCGTCGCCGAAGATGTGCCCGTTGGCCACGACAAAATCGGGGGTCACGCCGCCAACCGCGGAAACTTCGTAGGGCGAAGGAAAGCCGATGTCGTTGTCCACCCGGAGGTCATGGTTCTCCGTGGCCGGACGGATGGCCACGCCGGCCCAGTCATAATTGAGGATCGGGAAGCTGTAGCGGCGGGGTACGGCGGTCATGGACCACGGCACGTTATGGGCCAGGGGAAAATACTCGCGCGCCACGCCCATCTGGCTGGTGGGGTCGCCGTAGAGGTTGAAATCGAACTGGTTCATCAGGCGGGAACTGCGGCCGCCGATGTCGCCCACGACCGCCATTTTGCCGTAGGTCAGCGCCTGTCCGGCCTTGTAAGCCAGGTTCAGTCGCTTGACGTACTCGTAACCGATGCCGGCGTTGATGGACCCGCCGTCGAACGATCCGTAGCCGTAGCCGGTGTTGAAGTAGGACACGCGGGTGGCGGACACGGTGGCAATGGCTCCGCGGCGGAGCAATTGGTATTGCAGATTATTGTGCGACTCGGGGTAGCCGTTGAGGCACGAGCACTGGAAGGTGAACGAGGGGTGGTTGTCGTCGAGCGATCCGGTCATGCTGCTGTTGAACAGATCCCCGTCCCAGCAATAATCCCCATAACCGACCGCCGCCACGTCCGAGTTGCCGTGCCCCCACCAGCAGACGATGCCGTAGTCGTTGGCCGCCCAGCGGTCGCGCACCACGTTGCCCCCGCGGAGTTCCTCGTCGCTGGCATAGCCGGAGTTCAGGCTGCACGTGCCGTTGCCCTGCTGGTACTGGCGCCACCGGCTGAATCCTCCCGCGCTCAAGTAGTCGTCCCACATCTGCTGGGCGAGCGGCGCCCCGTCGAAACCCGCCGCGCTGAAGCTCATGGGCAGCAGGATGCTCTTGCGCCAGGCCACGCTGGACTCGTTGTCATAGTCCATGATCTTCTGCAGCACGTCCCGCAGGCCGGCGTAGTCGGCGGAATACACCGGGATGCGGCCGACGTGAACCTCCGGGGTAAGATTGACCCCGCCGGCGGTCGTGTAATCGGACAGCTCCCCGTAATACTGATCGCCGTCAATATCCCAGTTGCCGGTGAGATCGCCGTAGAACATGTCGGTGGGGGATTCCGGGAAATCGGCATCAATGCCCCGCTGCGGCCAGGTCATCTTCATCGGGATGTCGCCTTCGCCGTTCTCGTAGGGGGTGGGGTTGCCGATCAGCAGCACATACTCAATCCCCCAACCGGCATAGTTGTCTATGAGCCATTTGCGAATCTTCTCAGCGCGGTGGTTCGGCACCTGGCCGGTCACCGCGTTGAAGTCCGTCTCCGTGATCACGGCCACCGTGTAGCCGATGGCATTCTTGTGGGCGATGAATTCCTGGAGCTTGGGGCAGTTGTTGACGATCGCGGTGGTGGTCACAATCAGGTAGTCGGCCACAAAGCCTTTCTTGGCCTTTGCGGTCTCCGACGGGGTGTACCAGGCGGCTGCCTGGTCAAAATTGATCAGCATCGACGCGGCAACATCATCCATTGCCCGGTCCGCCAGCAGGGGATCATCGGCGGCCTTTGCGGCGCTGGAGGATGAAATCCGGTCAAATTCGAGGGTCACCTCTACCGCAGGCCAGAATTGCGCGGCGCCGGTGGAGGGATTCCATTGCACCGGGCTGAACTCGACCTGGGCATACTTCCACTTGCGCATCGCGCCGTAGGGAACCATACGGACCGGCGAGGCCGGGTAAAGGGCGGCAAGACCGTAAACATTCATGTCGCGGCCGTTCACAATGTTTTGGGCGGTTCCGAATCCCGCCGTGGCCCCGCCCGGGGCACCCACACTGTCGGGCGTGGCTGGCGCGACGGCCGCCGGCAGAGTCAGGTCTTGCGCCTGGCCCTGGATCCCGCTCAGTTTGAGCGTCTTCCAGTCAATATCCGGCGGCACGGCGATCCGGACCATTTGCGCCGGCAGGTTTGGCTGGCCGGGCGCTCCGCTGTTGCGGAATCCGGCTAGCCTAAGCCGGGCGCCATCGGCCGTCTGCTCGATGGATGGTGGCGGCGCGGTGAGCGTGACATTCAGGGTCTCCCCTTGAACTCTAAGAGCTGAAATAGTCGAGAGGCAGATCCCTCCGACCATGCAATACCGGACGATCGTCAGATTCATAGCGTATTCCTTTCCTGGTAGTTAGTTTGTCAGCCAATAACCCGCTGTATTTAGGCCTTGCGCACCCCCTGATTAGCCAGGCACGAACGAACAGGAACCGGTTCGAAGTTCCCCGCTCGTGACGCGGACTTTATCCTTACCCGATAACAGGCATCCTGTCAAGAAACGGTTTGCACGCGTTCGCGGACCGGGCGCAACTCATGTTATCGGAGCGCGGACATCCTTGTCCGCCTGGGGCTTGCCGACGCGGCCGAGGCGGACAAGAATGTCCAATGCCGCTAGGATTTGACAGCCTCTCATCCCTCCGGAATGATTCGGCCGGAGTTGCTGATGCCAGAGGCATCCCAGCCATCACCCTCTGATCCGGTGGTGTCGCTTCGCTCAACCACCGGCTACAGGCTCGCGTCCCTCCCAGACAAGGGCTTGGCATGGCTCTGCTAACCTCACCCACTACGGACGCGCTTGAATATGCCCGACGGCCTGCCGATTGTAAATCGGCGATACAGCAGATTACAAATCTGCG
>JAPLUA010000030.1 GCA_026397855.1 Verrucomicrobiota bacterium
AGCACTACGGTATTGCCCCCGTAGCGGCCCCATGTTGATCAGATCAACATGGGGCCGCTACCGTAGTGCTACCGGGGCAATACCGTAGTACTACCGTTGGATCACGCTTGCGCCACCCTTCCAATGCCTCCGGGCCCGGCTTTGTAACGTAACAAAGCGGCAGCCGGGAGCTGGAGGGTTGAACTGCGGAACACGGGTGGACAGGGTTATGCGGACTGAAACGGGGAGTGGGGAGAGGGCTTGGAATGCCCCGCAATCGCGCCTGGAGCCTGCTACATGGCTTTGGGGGGGCGGGTGGTATGTGGAGACCCCTGGAATGTCACAAATCGCTCTAATGCCCGTTATCGCGTGTGACGTAACATTTATTGCATTCTACCGTGTACGGGTGCGGTAGCTGCGAGTCTGTGGAACAGAATCCAGATGGGCTAGACTTTACTCGCGATTTCGCGATTCATCCTGAAGGGTTGTCCTGTGGGCACTTCTTGCAGCGTCGTGACCAGCTGGCACAGGAGCCGGGGCTGGAGCGCCGCCAGAGCTCTGGGATGGGTTCAGTGCCTTGTCCTTGCTAGGGCGCAGTTACCGCGACCCATCACGTCGGTTTCTTACCCGTGGCGAAGTGGAATGAGTTTCCTGTGTTCTGCGGCCACGCCGCCGATCCCGCAGGTTTCTGTTGCGCTTGCCACTCCACCCGTATGCATTGGTTGCAGTGCGGACATCCCGTGACGGCGCTATTGTCGGTCTGGGCCTTGGGCCGCACCGTGTACTTCAGATACCCGAACCAGGGGTAACGGAAGGAAATCACCCAGGCGGCTTTGAGCACCAGCCAGGTGAACAGCTGGTGATTCTTGAATTGGAGTGCCCATTGAAGTAGCCGGGTTTGCGGGGCCGCCAGCGAGGCGTCTTTTGTGCGACTAACCACTTCGACATGACGGTAGGTGAAATTCGACTGGCAATGCGGACACTTGGCGTCCAGGGCCAGGATGTCGAAGTAGGCGTTGACCTCCCGACCGCGTGCCACCGCCGGCGCGGCTTGGTGCCACAGCCCTTTGCCGCCAAAGAAGCCCATCAGCCCGCACCAGATTGCCCATGGTTTCTCAGGAAAGCCTTGCGCCATACGGTAACGGCGCTCGTCAATCGTCTCGTAGAACTGGCCGGCGTCAGGAATCGTCTTGTTCTTCAGGCAGTTGACGTAAAGCGTGCTTCCGGGATAGGGCTGTATGCTGCCCAAGGACATGTGCAGGTTCTCGCAGTTTTCCCGGAAGAAGGTCATGGTTTCCTTCATCGTCTGAGGCGTCTCGGCGGGATCGCCGAAGATGAAGTTGCCGCCAAATCCAACTCCCGCCTTGTAACACATCGGGATGACCTCCGCAATTTGCGCCGGGTGCGACTTCTTCTTCATGCTCGTCAGCACCGTTTCGCTCGCGCTCTCCATCCCGTAAGAGAAGGCATAACAGCCGGCATCCTTGGCGAGCATGATGTCGTTCTGGGTCAGGCCCACGTTCGCGTGCGTCTGGAAGGTCCAGACCAAATCCCACTTGCGCTCCTGCTTGAGCTTCTTGATGGCTTGGCTGAACTCGACCAGCCGACCCCGTTTAGGGGCGAACAGCTCGTCCAAGATGACCAGGATGTTAAATTGGTACTTATCGTGGAAGTAGGCCAGTTCCTTCATGACGTCGGCGGACGAGCGAGTGTGGTAGGGTGTGGGCCGGTCATGTACGCAGAAGGTGCAGCGGAAGGGGCAGCCGCGACCCGCCACCACTACCCACGGACGCGGTTCCTCCTTCGGGTAGCGGTAGAACGGCCGGGCCGCCAGCGAGAAATTGTCCAGTATGTTCTTCGCGTCGAAAATGTCGAACTCGGGGTAGATCAAAGTCTCGATGTCCGGGTAACACAAGTTCTCCGGGGTGGCCTCTACTTTGCCGTCTTTCCAATAGAATATGTTGGGAACCTGCTTGGGCTCGGTTCCTGACGCAATCGAGGACACGATTTGCGTCACGATGTGCTCCGCATCGCCCTTGACCGCAAAATCCGGCTTCAGGTATTCAAACACGAACCTCGGATCATACGATACGATGCCGCCACCCAGGATGACCCGGGCTTTCGGCATCCTGTTGCGGACTGTTTGCAGGCAGTCTCGCAAAAAGGCATAGTCGGTACAGATTCCACCCGTGCAAACGACCTCCGGCTTGTGCTGGTCCAGATGCCGGGTGATAGTTTCCGCTGCCATCGCTTTTGCGTTGGGGAAGTCATACAGGTTATTCGGGTTGCACCCCGCCACTTCGTGTCCCGCCGCCTTCAGCGCGGCCGCGATATACGCCAGGCCAACTGGAAAATCCGACATCGAGAGCGGGGCCGGGAACTTGTACTTGTAAAGCTGAGTCGGGACGATAATCGAGATTCGCATGCTCTTAATTAGAGTTCATTCTTGAGAGGAATGCAATCTTCAGCCCGCTGCCGTAGCTTCAAGCATGGCTCCCGGATTTCGAGTTTTCCTCGGACTCAGGGTCGCGCGTGGCTGAGCCGGTAGGCTTCGGTCGTGGTGTAATACGTGGCGAGCATGTTGGGCACGAGCCAATCGCGCATCTTGCGCGCTGCCAGGTAGCTCAGGAACTTTGCGGTAACCTGGCCGAAGTGTTCCTCGTGGCCGACGCGGTATTTGGCCGGGATGATGATCTCCCAGGAGTCGCCCGCCGACTTCGGTTCGAGGCCGGGCCAGGTGGTGTTGAGCCTGGCGACGGCGGCGCGGACCGCCTGCTCGAACTTCGCCGGGGGGGTGCCGGACTTGTTCTCGACATACAGGGAGGGCTTGTAGTTCTGCTCCGCTCCTTGCCTGATCACCAGGTTGGCGCGGCTGCCCCGCACCAGCGCGTAGTGGGTATCGGCGGTCCCCGGCGGCGCCTCGAACTTCCACAGGGCGGCGACTTTGGCGTGGACGCCGCGCAAGGTGTAGGTGATCTCGCCGTTGGCGAACACTTCGAGGGCACCGTCAGCGCCAACGTCCTTCTTGAAGTATTCCGGGTATTGGTCAAGCCCTGTGGAACGTTTGAACTGGGCGGGAGGGCGCTTGGTCGCCCAGCGGCGCGCTCCGAGCGCCTTGATGTCCTTTTGCCAGTCCAGCGCCTGGTCGGGGAAACAGATCCATTGGACGGCATCAACCAGGTGGGTGCCGACATCCGGCACGGCCTCGCCTTGCTGGCGGACATCATAGAACCAGGCGGGGCGGATCAGCGGTTTGCCGACAACCTCCTTGAAGAAGTGGTGGACGCTTTCCACCACGACAGCCGGCTCGGCCGGCGTCCCCTTCTGGAGCTTGCCGAAAAGCTCGGGCATGCGGGCCAGTTCGCGCTGCAGCATGCTGGTGATCTCAAACCGCTCGGTCATGATGTCGAAGAGCAGAACCTTGTTGGCCGTGGCGCGGGCAAAAGCCTGCCGGAGAAGGTCGAAGTTGGCGGGGGTGATCGCCATGGGCTTGTCGGCCAGCACGTTGAACCCGGCCGACACGGCGCGGTCAATGTACTCGGTCTTGCGGGCGTTGTTACCGGCGAGCACCACCACGTTGCCGGCCTTCTCCCGGATCATGCGCTCCAGGAAATCGGAGCCGGTATAAACCTCCTCCTGCCAGCGCGTCGGGTCATTGGTGCGGGCGTTGAACCCGTCAATCCGCTTCAGATGCTCCTGCAGGTCCTGTCCTGCCGGGGCATAGACACGCACCGTCGGGCTGACCTGCGGATACATGAACTTCTGCACCAGCCCGGCGTGGAAATGGCCCGGGTCCAGCGTGATGAGGCGCACGGAGTCGGAGGCCGGGGCGGCGGTAAGCGTGGCGGACATGGTCAGGAGGCAGACGGCAATGGAAGTCCGCAGCCCGCAGTCCGCAGTCCTGAGGAAGGCCCGAAGCCGAAGGGCTAAAGGCGAGAGACGAGGGGCGGGGGACGAGGGACAGGAGCAGCGGGGTGCGTGCATGGGATGGGTGCAGTTCGGAGTGGTGAGGCGGGTCATGTTATTGGGAAAGCGGTCTCAGGTGCGGGTCATTTCACGTTTCGCTCGTCACGTTTCGCGCTCAACCTTTCTTCAAGAGACGGTCTATGCCGTAGGGGGAGCGCTGCGGGCGGGAAAGCATGGCGTTGGCCTGGTCGTCGCCGACAAAGGTCTCCTTGACCGGATCCCAGCGGAGCTTGCGTCCCAGCTTCATGGAAATCCAGCCGAGGATGCAGGCGCTGGTGGAGCGATGGGCCTGCTCCGGGTTGGTTGCGGCCGGTTGGCGGCTCTGGATGCTCTTGATCCAGTCGAGGTGATGGTCGCTGCTCTCGTGGGAATGATATTCGCCCGGCCCGATCTTCGAATTCAGGATCTTCGGGTCGCTCGCGTCCAGGGCCTTGCCGAACGCGCTGGCCGGATCGCTGGCGGTGACCTTGCCGGCGCTGCGGCTTACATAGATCCAGCCGTCGGCGCCCTCGAACCGGATGCCGGTGGGGAACTTGTTGTCTATGATCAACGTCGCGCCGTTGGCATACTTGGCCTCGATGTGATAGGCGCCGTGGACGTTCCAGAGGCCCTTGGTGGGGAACTCGGCCTTGCCCTCGATTTCCAGCGGGCCGGTGTATTCGGTGCCCATGCCCCAGTGCGCGATGTCCACATGGTGTGCGCCCCAGCCGGTGATCATGCCGAGGCAGTAGGAATCAATCCGCAACCAGCCGGGCCGGTCGCTGATGCTGTTCTGCGGATGCACCCGCTCTTCCGTGTAGGGCATCTTTGGCGTGCTGCCCAGCCACATGTCGTAGTTGAGGTTGGCCGGCACATCCATCACCGTTTCGTTGCCGCCCGCGGGGTCCACCGGCAGGCCGACTTTGACGGTGTGCACCTTGCCGATGCGCCCGTTGCGAACCAGTTCGCAGGCCAGGCGGAACTGCTTTTCGGACCGCTGCTGGCTGCCGATCTGGAAGGCGCGCTTCTGCGCCCGGAGCAGGTCGCTCGCCGCGCGGCCCTCGACCAGGGTCATCGTGAACGGCTTCTGGACGTAAATATCTTTGCCCGCTTGCGAGCCGGCGATCATCAGCTCAGCGTGCCAGTGGTCCGGGGTGCTGATGGAGACGGCGTCAATCTGCGGATTCCTGAGCAGCTCGCGGTAATCCCCGTAGGTCTTGACCGCCACCGCCTTGTCGCTGGCCTGCTGCTTGGCATACGTGCCTTCGACGTAGGTCTTGGCATGCTCAAGCCGCTTGGAATCCAGGTCGCATACGGCGATAATGCGGGCGTCCTTCTGCTTGAGGAGCCCCGGCATGTCCATCGTATGCCCGATCCGTCCGCACCCGATGTGGCCGATCTGCACCTTCTTGCTGGGCGCGTTCGCCCCCAGGACCGAGGAGGGTATAATAGTCGGGAACACGGCGGCTCCGGCGGCGGTGACCGCGGAGGCTTTCAGGAATTGGCGTCGGGATACATGCGGGTTTTGGTTCATAAAAACAAGACTCTAGGACTCAACAGTTCATTCAAAGCCAGACACGAATTACACGAATTAGCACAAATTCCAAGTAATCCATTAGTGAAAATTCGTGCAATTCGTGTCCTCCCCTCCCCCATCAGTGAAAGTCCGTGTAATCCGTGTCACCACTTCTCCTGCATTAGTGAAAATTCGTGTAATTCGTGTCCTCCCCTCCCCTCCCCCATCAGTGAAAATCCGTGTAATCCGTGTCTCATTGATTTTCCCCCATCGCCCAAAGGATCCCTCCGAGGATATGGCGGGCGAGCTTCGGATCGGAATAATGCTCCGGCTTATGGCCAAGGGCGGTGTACCAGGCGCGGCCCCCCTCGAATGAGTGGTGCCAGGCCAGCGGAAACTCGTCCCCGAACTTCTTGCCGGGATACTTGTCCTTGGCCGGGTCGTTCAGCGTGGTGAGGTCGCCGGCCAGCAGGATGTGCAGGCCGCCGGGCATATTGGTGAGGAAGTAGAACTCGTCGGTCCATTGGAATGAGGGGGGGAGGTGAGCGGTGGAGGTATCCTTGAGGTCCTTCACCTTGACGGTAAAAGGCTGCAGTTTGGGATGGCGCAGGAACTTGCCGCCGAGCATTTCCCAGAACCAGGGCCAATCGCGCATCGAGCCGCAGGCGGAATGGATGCCGACGAAGCCGCCGCCCGCGCGGATATAGCGCTGAAGGGCGGACTTCTCTTCCTCGTTATCGAAGATCTCATTGTTGGTGTTGTCAAACACCAGCGCTTGATAGCGCTTGAGATTCCCATCGGTGAAGACGGCCGGGTCATCCGAGACATCCACGGCGAAGTTGTTCGTGGCACCGAGTTGCTTGATGGCGGCAACGCTGGCGGGGATGTTGTCGTGGACATAGCCCTTGCCGTTCTTGGTGTAAACCAGGACGCGGCGCTCGGCCGCATCCGCGAGCCCGGCAGCGCCCAGGATGAGCAGGAGCGTGAGAAGGACTTGCAGGGTGCTTTTCCTGTCACTGCGAGCGAAGGCAATATTCATAAGCGGTACGACATTTTCGATACGTTGGCATCAGAGACCACGCCTGGCGTGGACTGCGCGGCCATTATACCAGGGGGGTGGGCTTGGGCAAGGGCCGGTTTGGGCCCGGCAGCAAGGCAGTATCCAGAATCCTTTTTCAAGGGCGTTTGCCAACGGACCGCACCCGGGGTAGGTTCTTGGCTATGGCTAAAGGCAATCTCATGACGTTTTTCGAAACCATTCAGGCACGCCACTCAATCCGG
>JAPLUA010000022.1:0-7232 GCA_026397855.1 Verrucomicrobiota bacterium
CCTAAATCCCGATGAGTTTGTATGGAACTACTTGAAGGGTAATGGGGTAGCGAGAAAGCCACTCCGGAAGAATGAATCACTCCGGGAGCGAGTGGAGGAGGATTTAGACAGGCTCAAGAAAGACCGCGAGCTACTGCGGTCCTTTTTTAAAGCCGCAAGTGTAGCCTATGTCAATGACTGAGTAGTAGGCTGTGGCAAACCGCGCTATACCTTTTTCAGGATGATTCTCTCGATCACGTTTAGAACGTGCTCCAGGCACGACGCGACCTCCTCAAGACGGTCGTAGATCTGGCTCCATTTCAGGGCCTCCAGTACTCTATCCATGCCAGCGCCGGCCGATTCATACATTTCCCCCAGCCCAACCAGGAGGAACATGTCCGCCTCCCGCTTGAGTTTTCTCGCTCTTTCGAACCGTGCGGCCCCATTACCCTCACGCACAAAAACCTCCAGCAGGGGCGCGATCTCAGCGGTCATCTCGGCCAGGCAGGCGGTCTGGGCCGCGGCCCCTTTCTGGATTTCGCTGAAGCCGTAGAGGCCGAGGCGGCTGGACACAGCGCCGATCGCCTGGAGGGCGCGCTGGAAGGTGCGGTTCAGCTCGCGAATATCCTCCCGGTCCAGGGGTTGGAGGAAGGTCAGCGACAGTTCCCGCTCGATCTCCCGGCCTACCTGGTCTCCCTCTGACATCAGGGCGCTGATGCGCACGCACTTGTCCGGGACCGCGCTGAAATCACGGAGAATGATCTCCAGTTGTTTCACCGCTGCTTCCAGGGCATCGGCCTGCTTATGGAACATGCCGGTGAAGGGGAAGGCTTTGTCGAAGAGGTTCGTGTTCATACGCCGACTGCCGTCCGCTCCGGGCTTTTGCCGCTCTGGAATCTCCGGTTGAGCCGATCCAGGTAAACGTAGAAGACCGGCGTGACGTAGAGGGTCAGGATCTGCGAGAAGAAAAGGCCGCCAACCACGGCGACGCCGAGGGGTTGCCGGGATTCGCCGCCCGCCCCCAAGCCCAGGGCGATGGGGAGGCAGCCGAAAAGAGCGGCCATGGTGGTCATCATAATAGGGCGGAAACGGGCCAGGGAGGCCTGGTAAATGGACTCGACGGAATCGAGCCCCTGGGACTTCTCGGCCTCCAGGGCGAAATCAACCATCATGATGCCGTTCTTCTTGACGATGCCGACGAGCATGATGATGCCAACGTAGGCGTACATATCGAGTTCCATGCCGAAGAGGGTCAGGGCCGCCAGGGCACCGAACCCGGCCAGGGGGAGCGACGAGAGAATGGTCAGGGGGTGGATGAAGCTTTCGTAGAGGATCCCCAGCACCATGTAGATCACGATGATGGTGACCAGGAGCAGGAACCCCATGCTGGAAAACGAGGACTGGAAGGCCTGGGCCGAGCCCTGGAACGCCGTATGGACGGAGGCCGGCAGGGTGGCGTGGCTGAAACGGTTGATCTCATTTATGGCCGTGCCGATGGCGTAGCCCGGCTTGAGGTTGAACGAGATCGTGGCGGCGGGGATCTGCCCCGAATGGTTGATGGCGAGGGGGGAAACCGTCTCCCGGATCGAGGCGACCGTGCTCAAGGGAACCAGCTCGCCCCTGGCCGACTTGATGAAGAGCGTGGCCAGTGAGGAAGGGTCCTGGCGGAATTCGGGGGCCACCTCCAGGATCACGTAGTAGAACGTGGACGCGGTGTAGATGGTGGAGACCTGGCGCGAGCCGTAGGCCGAGTAAAACGCCTCCTGCACCTGCTCCACGGTGAGCCCGTGGGCGGATGCCTTGTCGCGGTCAATGGTGATCTCCAGCTTGGGCTTGCGCACCTGCAGGTCGGACTTCACGTCCGTCAGGGCGGTAATGGAACGGATCTTCTCCTCCATGATGCCCCCATAGCGGTAGAGGCTGTCCAGGTCCATGCTCTGCAAGGTGAACTGCCACTGAGCGCTCGAGAGGCGCGAGCCGATGGCGATCAGGGGCGGATTGACCAGGGAGACGACCATCCCCGGGATCCGGTTAAGGCTGGGGCGCAGGGTGCCGATGATCTCGTCCACCGAATGTTTCCGCTCGGCGCGCGGTTTGAGGCTGACGAAGGTCAGGCCGTTGTTCTCGGCCGAGAACCCGGCCAGCGAGACCATGCCCGCATCCCGACAGTCCGGGTTCTTCAAGAGCACCTCGTTGAGGGCATCCTGGTGACGCGCCATGTCGGCGAACGAGGATTGGTCGTCCAGCAACGAGAAGATGCGGAAGAAGTTCTGGTCCTGGGTAGGGATGAAGCCCTTGGGAATCTGGGTGAAGAGCTTCACCATGGCGAGAGTGATCAGCAGGGTGACGAACATCGTCAGCAGCCGGTGGCGCAGCACCCAGGCCAGGCTCCGGCCGTAGGCGGCCTGCCAGGCGTTGAACAGCGCCTCGGAAAGGGAGTATAGGCGGCCCGGCTTTCGGTCGGAAGATCCTTTCAGGAGGCGGCTGCACAGCATCGGGGTCAGGGTCAGGGAGATGATTCCGGAAAGCAGGATGGCAGCAGTGATGCAGACGGCGAATTCCCGGAACAGCCGGCCCAGGAGGCCTCCCATGAACATGATCGGAATGAACACCACCGCCAGCGAGAGGGTCATCGAGAGAACCGTGAAGCCGATCTCGCGTGATCCTTTCAAGGAGGCCTCCAGCGCGCTCTCGCCCTTTTCCATCCGCCGGATAATGTTCTCCACCACCACGATGGCATCGTCCACTACGAAGCCGATCGAGAGAGTGATGGCCATCAGGGAGAGCGTGTTGAGGGTGAACCCGAAGGCGTTCATCACCGCGAAGGTGCCGATCAGCGACAGCGGGACCACCAGGCTGGGGATGATCGTAGTCTTGAGCGAGCGCAGGAAGATGAAGATGACGGCGATGACGAGGAAGATGGTGAGGACCATCGTCATCTGCACGTCGGCGATGGATTCGCGGATGAACTCGGATTGATCGTAGAAGAGGTGGACATTCAGCGCTCCCGGCAGTGCGGCCGTCAGGCGGGGCAGGCGGGCCTTGATCTCGGTGGCCAGGTTCACGGTGTTGGCGCCGGGCTGCTTGCGCACGCGCAGGATCACCGTACCCTTCTTCTCGCCGCGGTCCAGGAACCAGGCCGTGGTGCGGTCGGTCTCGATGCCGTCCACGGCGCGGCCGATATCGCTGATCCGCAGGGGATACCCGTTCTGGTAGGTCACCACCAACGAGTCGAAGGCCCTGGCATTCAGGAGTTGGCCGTTGGAATCAATGGTGTAGGAGGTGCTCTTGTTGTCTATCGTGCCCCCGGGCAGGTTGACGTTCCCGCCCTGGATGGCGTGGAGGACTTCGTTGATGCCGACTTTCTTGTTGGCCAGCGAGTAGGGGTTGACCTGCACCCGGACGGCGTACTTCTGCAGCGGCAGCAGATCAATCTCGGCCACGCCGTTGATCGTGGACAAGCTCGATAGCAGAATGTTCTCCCCCAGGTCGTGCAGCGTCGTCACCGGCAGGGAGTCCGAGGTGAGGGCGATGAGCATGATGGGCATATCCGCCGGGTTCACCTTCTTGAAGGTGGGCGGATTGGGCATGTTGCGGGGGAGAATCCCCATGGCGGCCGAGATCGCCGAGTTCACATCCACGGCGGCGGCGTCAATGTTTCGCTCCAGGGAAAACTGGATATTGATAGTGGTAGCCCCCTGCGAGCTGGAGGAACTCATTGAGTCAATGCCTGCGATCGAGGAGAACTGCTTTTCCAGCGGCGTGGCCACCGTCGCGGCCATGGTCTCGGGGCTCGCGCCCGGCAGAAACGCGGTGACGCTAATGGTGGGGAAATCCACGTCGGGCAGGTTGTTGATGGACAACTTGCGGTAGCTGAGGAGGCCGAAGAAAAGCAGGCCGAACATGACCAGGGTGGTCATGACCGGACGGCGGATCCAGCGCTCCGAGATGTTCATGGCACCCGGTTCGTCGTCGCGGGAGCCGAAGGCTCGGCGGCCACCACGGTCCCGTCCTTGAGCTTGTTCTGGCCATCGGTGACCACAATCTCCCCGGCCGAAACTCCCTGGGCCAGGATGGCCTCCTCCCCGGCGAGGCGCGCCACCTGCACCGCCCGCCGGGCCACGGTCCCGTTATCCCCCACCACGAACACCAGCGCTCCTTTCGGGCCGGTCTGGACGGCCCGGGCCGGGACAACCACGACCCCCGGTTCCTCACCGACGATGAGCGAGACCCGGACAAATTGGCCGGGCCACAGAAAGGCATCGGTGTTGGCGAAAGTCCCCTTGAGCCGGATCATTCCCGCGGCGGTGTCCACGGTGTTGTCAATGAAGGTCAGCCGGCCCTGACGGAGCTGGGAGTCAGCGCCCGGGATCCGCGCCTCGACAACCAGGGCCGCCTTCTGCTGGGCGGCCCGAATTGCGAGCAGGTGCTTTTCGGGGACGGAGAAAGTCACATAGATCGGCTCAATCTGGTTGACCACCAGCAGCCTGGTCCTGTTGGCCTCCACCACGGCTCCCTGGTTGACCAAATACGCGCCCGCCCGGCCCGCGATGGGCGAGCGGATCAAGCAATACCCGAGGCTCAGCCGGGCCTGCTCGACCAGGGCGCGATCGGCCTGAACCTTATGTTCCAGGACGCCGGCGTCGGCGCGGACCTTTTCAAACTCGGAGCGCGAGACCGCTTTGCCCCGGAGCTCGGCGACACGGGCCGCCTCGCTCCGGCTGAACTCCAGCGCCGACTCGTCGCTGGCCAGCATCGCTTCCGCCTGGTGGAGCGCCTCCGTGAAGGGGGCCGGGTCAATGCTCACCAGCAGCGCGTCGCGCCGCACTTCGTCCCCCTCCCGGAAGTGATACTTGAGGATTTGGGCCGAGACGCGGGGGATGATCTCCAGCGAGTTGCAGGACTCAACCGATCCCATGGCCTCGACGACCAGGGGCATGGGCTTGGTCACGGCCCGGGCCGTTGTGACCGGGACGGGGGGAGCCGGTGGCGCCGCCGCCTTCTTGCCGCAGCCGGACAGGCCCAGGAGAACCGCCAGGAGCATCGCCCCGGTTTCGAGCAAGACGCGTTCCTGCCTCAGGTTACGGAATGGGCACGCGGGCCGGTTCATGTGGCGCAGTGTAAAGAGGCGGCCGGCCAATAACCAGCGGCGATATTCCGGTGATTGAGGCGGGCATCGTCGTCATGGCCCGGTTCAAAATGGAGAAGGACCTGCATCCCCCCGGATGGCAAAGAACCCATACCCTGCCACTCCATCCTCGACATTCGGCACCCGGTGTAGTTCCCTTAGGCCCGATTTGACGCGCCATCGGAACACATGAATGCTGAACTGCTAGCCAAAGCCAAGTCGCTCGGATTCTCCGACCGGCAGATCGCCCATTTGACCGGCCGGAATGAGGACGCCATTCGCGCGGAGCGAAAGAAGCTGGGCCTGGTCCCCAGCTACCGGCTCGTGGACACCTGCGCCGCCGAGTTTGAGGCTTACACGCCCTATTATTATTCTACTTACGACCGTGGCGACGATGAAGTCCGGCCGGGCGACCGGAAGAAGGTCATGATTCTGGGCGGGGGGCCCAACCGGATCGGGCAGGGCATCGAGTTCGACTATTGCTGCGTCCATGCCGCCTTTGCCCTCAAGCAGGACGGGTTTGAGACCCTCATGGTCAATTCCAACCCGGAAACCGTTTCCACGGACTACGACACGAGCGACAAGCTCTATTTCGAGCCCCTGACGCTTGAGGACGTGCTGCATATCTACGAGCGGGAGAAGTGCTGGGGCGCCATCGCCCAGTTCGGCGGCCAGACCCCGCTGAACCTCGCCCTCGCCCTCCAGAAGAACGGCGTCAACATCATCGGCACGTCACCGCAGAGCATTGAGATTGCCGAAGACCGCAAGCTCTTCGCCGCCATGCTGCACAAGCTGAAGATTCCCCAGCCGCCCAACGGCATCGCCACCAGCGAGGCCGAGGCCCTGGAGGTGGCCAAGACCCTGGGCTACCCCATTCTCGTCCGGCCCAGCTTCGTGCTGGGCGGGCGCGCCATGCAGATCGTCTATTCCGACGCCGAGCTTCAGCACTACATGCGGTTCGCCGTGGAGGCCTCCCCTGAACGCCCGGTGCTCGTGGACCAGTTCCTGGAAGACGCCACCGAGGTGGACGTGGATTGCATCGCCGACATCGGCCATTTCCCCTATCCGAACCAGGGCACGATCGTCATCGGGGGCATCCTCGAGCACATCGAGTTTGCCGGCGTGCACTCCGGCGACGCGGCCATGGTTCTGCCGCCGCACACTCTCTCGCAGCGGGTCATCAATGTGATCCGGGAATACACGCACGCGATGGCCCGCGAACTGAAGGTGGTCGGCCTCATGAACGTGCAATACGCCGTGAAGGGCGATATCGTTTACGTGCTGGAGGTCAACCCGCGCGCCTCGCGCACCGTGCCGTTTGTAAGCAAGGCCATCGGGGTCCCGCTCGCCAAGCTGGCTGCCCAGGTGATGGCGGGCAAAACGCTCAAGCAGCTCAAGTTCACCCGGGAAATCTGGCCCGAGCATTGGGCGGTCAAAGAGTCGGTGTTCCCCTTCAACCGCTTCCATGGCCAGGACATCCTGCTCTCGCCCGAGATGCGCTCCACGGGCGAAGTCATGGGCCTGGATGACGACCTGGGCATCGCATACGCCAAGTCGCAGATGGCGGCTGGCGGCCCCCTGCCCGAAAGCGGGCGCGTCTTCATCAGCGTGAGCGACGCCCACAAAGCCGAAGTCGCCGAGGTGGGCCGGCAGTTTGCCGACCTGGGCTTCGAACTCATCGCCACGGGCGGGACCGCTGCCATGCTGGAAAAGGCCGGGCTCAAGGTCCGGCGCATCTTCAAGCTGTCCGAGGGCCGCCCCAACGCCGTTGACCTGCTGAAGAACCGGGAGATCCAGATCGTCATCAACACCCCATCAGGCGCCACCCCGCTGGCTGACGGCGTCAAGATCCGCACCACGGCTGTCTATACCGGCACCCCGATCATGACAACGATCAGCGGTGCCAAGGCCGCCGCGCTCGGAATTGCCGCCCTCAGAAAGAGCGGCTACGGAGTCAAGACGTTGCAGGAGTACCACTAAACCGCTTGTGCGGAACACCGCACAAACGCTTTGTTACATCACAGCGCATAACGGGCATCAGAGCGATTTGTGACATTCCAGGGGTCCCACACATGCCACCCGACCCCGTCAAAGCCCTCCAGCGGGCTACAGGCGCGATTGCGGG
>JAPLUA010000022.1:7245-7707 GCA_026397855.1 Verrucomicrobiota bacterium
TCCAGGCCTTCTCCCCACTCCCCGTTTCGGTCCGCGCAACTCTGTCCGCCCGCCTCCCACAGTTGATCCCTCCAGATTTGTTACATTCCAGGGATCTCGATCTGCCAGCCCGCTTTCTCAAGACGCCGTGCAGGCTGCCTGGGGGTTGGCTGCGCTCGGGGTTGGGCGTTGAGGGTGCGGGTATTGGCATCCTCGTTTTTTAGCTGTGAGCATTGCCGAGCTCGATGCCCTCAATTTCGCTTAAGCTTGGCTTCATAGGCCCTTTGGTTGCTGGCTTTTGGGGTGGTGGGTGGGTGTGCCCGGATCACACTGGGTAGCTGGCAGCAGCGGGCTGGTAGAGATACTTCTGGAAACTGGCGAAGATGGTGCCGATGGTGACAGGCTGGCCGAGATCGGCCACCGCGTCTTGAATCGAGTTGTGGTATTTGATCAGGAGCAGGGGCCTCAGCTTGTCCTGGTTCA
>JAPLUA010000495.1 GCA_026397855.1 Verrucomicrobiota bacterium
GGGCGACTTTGTGGCGGTGGCCAAGCACTACTTCGGGGAATTGAACCAAACGGAAATTAATTATCTGGTAGATGTCGCAATGTCCTCATTCGTGGGGATTGGGGCGTTTCGCACCGTGAAGTTGCGGGCGCATAGGATTGCGAAGCTGAGGGGGGCGAAAGAGGCTTCCTTTAGCGACTACCAGGCGGCATTTGATACGGTCCCAAGAGCAACTTCCGGGTTTGGCTCTCGTGCGTGTGAACACTCCGCCAGCGCTGGAAAACCGGCGAAGCCGGCGCGGCACCCCCGCAAGCCCTCTGCCGATCTGGTGCAAGAGTTTCGCCCTGGCAAAGCCGCAAATGCTTTTGGTGCTAGTCGAATGACAAACGGAGGCCATGAGGCTTCGCTTCGGGCTCCTGTTTTGGAAGCGGTTTAGCCCCTAAAAACAGTCGAAAATTTGACAGCCGCTGAAAAGCGGCCCTTACTGTTTGTACTCGTGGCGCAATTCGCGCAGAAGGCTCCGTTTCCCACCTTTCCCACCTTTTTGCGACAGCTTGTCCGTGAATGCTCACGGTGCTGCGCATGAAAACTCCCTTCCCCTCGCCCGCCTAAGCCTTCAGGCGCTCATTCAAGGTCTGATAGACTCTGACGTAATCGGCGATGGTGCGGCCCCAGGAAAAGTCGGCGGCCATTGCGTTGCGGCGGAAAAAGTCAGTCAGCCCGGGGTCGTTGTAGATGGCGAGGGCTTTGCTGATGCCCTTGGAGAGAGCGCTGGCCGAATACTCGAGGAACTTGATGCCGTTGGCCTTGGTGGAGTCTTCCCGGATGTCAATGACGGTATCGTCCAGCCCCCCGGTGATGCGGACGATGGGGATGGTGCCGTAACGCAGTCCATACATCTGGTTCAGTCCGCACGGTTCGAAGCGGGACGGCATGAGGAAGAAATCGGAGCCGGCTTCGATCCGGTGCGACACTCCCTCGTCGAAGCCGATCCGGACAGCGACCTGTGACGGGAAGCGGCGGGCAAGGTCCTGGTACGCCTTCTCAAAGGCGGGGGCTCCGCTTCCGATGAGAACAAATTGGAAGTTTGCGCAAGGGATTTCCTGTTCGAGGGCGGCGAGCATGATTTCAACGCCTTTTTGCTCCGCGAGCCGGCCAATGCTGCCAAACAGCGGGATGTCGGCATTGACCGGCAAGCCGAATTCCGCCTGGAGCAAGAGCTTGTTCGCCCTCTTGCCGTTCAGGTCGGCGACTGAATAGGGGTGTTTCAGGAACGGATCGTTCCCGGGGTTCCATTCATCGCAGTCAACCCCGTTCAGTATTCCCACCAGCGAACTGTTCCGCTGGCGCAGCAGGCCGTCCAGCCCGCAGCCGAATTCCCCGGTGGTGATTTCGCGCGCGTATCGGGGGCTGACGGTTGTGATGACATCCGCATAGACGAGCCCCGCCTTCAGGCAGCTAAACTTGCCGTAGAACTCGACGCCGGCCGGCGCAAAATAGTCTCCTGGAAGATTCATCAGGCCGAATTCGCTGGCAGGGAAAACGCCCTGGTAGGCGAGGTTATGAATTGTCAGGCAAAGGCCGGGCGTGCTCCCCTGCCCTCTTTCCTTTCGCTGGTGGTGAAGGAGCAGGGCTGCGGGGCTGGCCTGCCAGTCGTGGATGTGCAAAACCTCGGGCTTCCACACCAGGTCGAGCGCCAGTCGCGCTGCTGCCTTTGAGAAGTAGATGAAACGTTCCGCGTTGTCGGGATAATCCGCGCCTTGCTCCTGGTATAATTCCTTGCGCAGATAAAACCCCGGCTGGTCCACGAAATACATCGTCAGCCCCGGCGACGGCTCCAGCGTCCAGATCGCACCCCGCACCGTTCGGGAGCCCAGCGGCAGATCGAGCGCCAGGTCCAACTGTTTCAGGGCGGGAAACCGTTCGCGGATGCCGGCATAGAGCGGCGTGACTACGCCGACGCGGTGACCCTGGCTCGCGAGCGTCCTGGCGAGCGCGCCGACCATGTCCGCCAGCCCGCCCGTTTTCGAGTAGGGGTGGACTTCGCTGCTCGCCAGCAGGATTCTCATGCCTGGATCCGTTCGGCCTTGAGGTAAGGTTGCAGGTTTGCCGGGACCGCCAGGCTTCCGTCGGCCTGCTGGTAGGTTTCCACCAGCGCCACGAAGAGTCGGGCCAGCGCCGTCCCGCTCCCGTTGAGCAGATGCGGGAACCTGTTCTCGCCGCTTTCCGACTTGTAGCGCAGGTTCATTCGCCGCGCCTGGAAATCCTCGCAATTCGACACGCTCGACACCTCCAGGTAGCTCCCCTGCCCTGGCGCCCACACCTCGATGTCGTAGGTCTTCGCGCTGGCGAAGCCCATGTCGCCGGTGCAGAGCAGCACCACGCGGTAATGGAGCCCCAGCAACTGAAGCACCCGCTCCGCGTTCGCCAGCATCTGCTCCTGCGCCGCATAGCCGTCCTCGGGCCGCACGATCCGGATCAGCTCCACCTTGTCGAACTGGTGGACGCGGATGATCCCGCGCGTCCCGACTCCCGCCGCGCCCGCCTCGCCGCGGAAGCATGGCGTGTAGGCGCAGTAATGGATCGGCAGCTCGCTCTCCTTGAGGATCTCCTCGCGGTGAATGTTGGCCACCGGCGTCTCGGCCGTCGGGATCAGGTAAAGCTTGCCCAGCGTTCCCGCGTCCAGCCCCTCCTGCACGGCGTAATACTGGTCGGCGAACTTCGGGAACTGCCCCACGCCCTCGAGGCATTGCGGTCCGACCATGTAGGGCGGGGAGACTTCGGTGTAGCCGTGTTCCCGTGTGTGCAGATCCAGCATGAACTGGATGAGCGCCCGCTCGATCCGCGCGCCCCAGTTCGTGTAGAGCACAAACCCGCTGCCCGAGAGCTTGGCCGCCCGGGCAAAGTCCACCAGTTTCAGGCTCTCGCACAGATCCACGTGCGATTTAGGCTTGAACGCGAACGACGGCTGCTCTCCGTGCACTCGCACCACCGGGTTGTCCGCCGCGCTGGTGCCGGGCGGCACCGAATCATGCGGCAGATTTGGCAGACGCAGCATCAACTGGTTGCGGGCCGACTCAGCCTCCGCCGCCTGTTTATCCAGGTCCGCGATCCGGTCGCCCAGGTCGCCGGTTTCCTTCTTCTTGGCCTCGGCCTCCTCGAACTTCTTCTGGCCCATGAGTGCGCCGATTTCCTTGGACACGCGTTTGCGCTGGGCCTTGAGCGCCTCGACTTCCGCCAGCAGCTTGCGGCGCAGTTCATCGCTTGCAAGGACCTCGTCAATGTGGGCTTCATCCCCGGCACCCCGCGCTGCCAGGCGCTGGCGCACGAAATCCGGCCGTTCGCGAATCAGTTTAATGTCGAGCATCGTATTAATTCACACCCTGGATGGGGTGAGCGCTTCCCATTATAGGTGTGCGCCGTGACCGGGCAAGGCGGAAGGGGGCGGCACCCATGCCTTTCCAGGGGCGTGCTTCTTGCTGTTGAACTCCCCTACTGGGCCACGATGCGAACGAAGATCCTCGGCGGAGAGCGGCTTGGCACCGCTGAGCGTGACCTGCACGGTCTGGACGTTATTGGTAATGGCTGTGACGGTTTGGGTCGCCGCGGCATCCACCTTCCAGTCACTCAGGCCGGGTGCGATCTCACTCAGGCAGGATGCCTTCTCAACCTGATAACTCAAACCGGTGCCCGCGGGATCCGACCGGGTGTAGCTGAAGGTGCCGGCGCGCGGGTCGAACGGCAGGCTGATGGCGGGCCGGGCTTTTGCGGAGGCAATCTGTGTGGCATAGGCGGCCACAATCCACCTGTCTGTCGGGCTGGTATTCGTCGGGTTGAGTGAATAGTATTGGATGGTCATTTGTTCGTCGGTCACAGTGGCCAGCGCGAAGCCGTAGGCCGCCTGGACAGACACATTCCCACCATTGGTGACCAGAATATTCCCGTTGTTGTAAAACGTGGTGACTCCCGGTTCCGGATTATTAAGAAACTCCTGCGCCGGTGCCCCTCCGTTGCCAGCCAGCAACTGAATGATCGTGTGCCCATGGTTATTGGTGGTGGCGGCGACGGTTTCGAGATGAAGGTGGCCGCAGAGATACATCTGGGTGCCTGCGTCGCCGAGATCGTTCCAGAAGTTCGAGCGGGTCTGCATGGCGGCGATATTGGTGCCGAAGAAATGCTGGGCGACCTCATTTTCTTGCTCTTCCGCCGTGGGGCCATTGCCCACCGTTTGGAATATGGGCTCATGGCTGATTAGAATCTTGTAGGGCGAGGTTGCGTCCCGCAATTGCCGGGTGACCCAGGCCTGGGCCAGACTATGATAACCCGACCATGGCGTCGTTCCGTTGACATACGTCGGGTCGAACTCGAAATACTGATCGGCGGCGACGAAGGTGACATTATTGCTGGTGAACGCCCAACTGAAACCCCGTTGGTCGTTGGTCAGGCCGTTGTAGGGTCCGTTGGTCGGCACATAGGAGCTGAACGCTTCTTGATACGCCTCCTTCAACACCTCAATGGGCGCTTGCCCCGTATCATTGCTCTCGTGGTTGCCACGCACGGTGTAGATCGGGATGCCGTTGCTCGTGGAATAGTTGAAGACGGGCTCCATGGCCTCCTTCCAGTTGGCAAAAAAATGCGCATAAATCGCTTTTGCCGCCGCATTGGTGAAATTGCCGCCGGGTGGATACTTGGGGGAATTGGTGTTCAGACAGTTACCATTGCACATGTCGCCCGCCACGATCACCAGTTTAGGTCGAGGATCCAGCGAGGCTATCTTCTCTGCCAGGGCATGTAAATTCGGGCTTATTCCATTGGACGTGTTGTTTCCATCCCGGGTGTCGCCCAGTATTACAAAGGACCAACTGCTCTGAGCGGGAGCGGCATTCGTGGCCGCCCCAATCAGGAGCGTGACCGCGGCCAACATTGTCATTATCGTCTTCATTCGAGATTTAATGCGTTCAACGAACTGCGGGATCGGTGCGGGTTAGAAGTCCACATATTACTGACCGGGAATTGGCTTCTTGCCCCCTGCGGGGCGGGTTGCATCCCTACGTTTGTCACGCGACTCGGTATCGGTGCCAGGGGGGAAAACTTGAGCCTTTCTTTCTGCGCTTTCACGGGCGCTTCTTCTGGTCCAGGCAATCCCGCAGCAGGTTGGCCAGCGTCTCGGGCACCTGCGAATCAAGTCCTCACTATTGACACAACGGCAGCACCTGCTGAGCCGCTGGGGATTCCAGTTATTCGTTCATTTGCGGACGATTCCCGAGCACGCCAGCGAACGCGTGAAAACGGGTCTGAATCACCTTGCCGGGACCGACCCTTTTACGGCTGGACGAGTTGGCACTCTGATGGGATAGGCCAGATGAAGGAACCTGGACGTGGCCCCGCACCCGCGCAGCGCCCGGTACGCTCGGACGCCAAAATACCCAACTCATCATTTCCAGCGCTCACGCCCCAAGCCCGCACGCATGTTGACCCGCTGCGCTGAGTACGCGCGGGCGCGCGAAAAGCAGTTTCAATCCCGCCGTTCTGTCTGCGAGTCGTTCCAGAGGCAGGCTAACTCGTGCCGCCGATCTTCTTGCAGTCGGCGAGGTAGCCCAGCACCTGCGTGCAGACATTGGCCGGGGTGAAGCCGAGTTTCTCGTCAAGCACCTTGGCGGGAGCGGAATAGCCGAAGCGATCCAGGCCCCAGGTCCTGCCCCGGGCGCCGACCAGGCCCGCGAGTGTCACCGGCAAGCCGGCAGTCAAACCGAACGTCGGCAGATGCGGCGGCAGCACCCCGGCCTGGTAGTCCGCAGGCTGCTGACGGAACAATCCTTCGGAGATGACCGATACCACGCGCACCTTGAGCGCGCTCTGTTTGGCGAGAAGCTCCGCCCCGCCGATGAGCGTCGAGACCTCGCTGCCGCTGGCGACGAGCACCACGTCCGGCGTACCCTCGCAATCCACTGCCACATACGCGCCCTTCTCCGCCTGCAAGGCGTCGCGGTAACGCGTGGAGCCGGCCCGGGCCGGAATGTCTTTGATGTTCTGCCGCGAGAGGATCAGGGCCGTGGGGGTGCGGGTGTTCTCCAGCGCCATCCGGATTGCGACGGAGGTCTCGGCGGCGTCGGCCGGGCGCAGCGCGAGCAGGCTCATCTGGCCGTGGTGGTTCTTGAGGTGTTCGAGCAGGCGGATTTGCGCCTCGTGCTCGACGGGCTGGTGGGTGGGGCCGTCCTCGCCGACGCGGAAGGCGTCGTGGGTCCAGATGAACTTCACCGGCAGGCCCATCAGGGCCGACAGCCGGACCGCCGGCTTCATGTAGTCGCTGAAGACGAAGAACGTCCCGCACGCGGGGATGACGCCGCCATGCATCGCCATGCCGTTGCAGAGCACCGCCATGGTCAATTCGCAGACGCCGGCCTGCAGGAAAGCCCCGCTGAAGTCGCCCTTCACGAACTGTTTTGTCTCCTTGAGGAACCCGTCGGTCTTGTCGCTGTTGGACAAGTCAGCCGACGCCACGACCAGGTTCTCGACCCGGCGCGCGAGCCAGCCCAGCACGACACCTGAGGCGGCGCGCGTGGCGATGTCGGCCTTGTGCGCGACCTCCTCGAAGTTCAAAGGCGGCAGCTTGCCCGAGAGGAACATCGCGAGCTTGCCGGCCAGCCCGGGATTGGCCCCGGCCCACTCCTGCTGCTTCGCCTTGCGGGCAGCGGCGTCCTTGAGCTTCGCCGCCCGGGCCTGCTGGTACAGTCCAGCGACCTCGGGGAAGACGGCGAACGGGTCAGCCGGGTTGCCGCCCAGGTTGGCGACGCTCTTCTCGAAGGAAGCGCCGGCCTCGCCCAGCGGCATGCCGTGCGTGGCGCATCGGCGCTCGTAGTTGCTGCCGTCGGCTTTCACGGCGCCTTTGCCCATGATGGTCTTGCCGATGATCAGGGTCGGACGGTCCTTCTCATCGAGCGCCTGCCTCAGGGAGGCACGGATCTGGTCGGCGTTGTTGCCATCAATGGTGGTGACGCGCCAGCCCCAAGCCTCATATTTTCGAGCCGTGTCCTCCTGGGTCACTGCGTTGGTGTCGGTCGAGAGCTGGATGTCGTTCGAGTCGTAGAACATGATCAGGTTGCTCAGCCCGAGAAACCCGGCGATGCGGCCCGCGCCTTGCGAGATCTCCTCCTGCACGCCGCCGTCAGAGATGAAGGTGAATGTCTTGTGGGCCATCCAGTCGCCGAAGCGGGCGCAGAGAAAACGTTCCGCGATGGCCGCGCCCACGGCGCTGGTGTGGCCCTGGCCGAGCGGGCCGGAGGTGTTCTCAACGCCGCGTTGCACATCCAGTTCCGGGTGGCCGGGCGTGGGGCTGCCCCACTGGCGGAAGTTCTTCAGCTCGTCAATCGTGTAGTTCCCGCACAGCGCCAGCACCGAGTAAAGCATCGGCGACATGTGGCCCGGGTCCAGGAAGAAGCGATCCCGCATGTGCCAGGCCGGGTCGGAGGGATCATAGCGCAGGAACTCCGTGTACAGGATGTTGATGAAATCGGCTCCGCCCATGGCTCCACCCGGATGCCCGGACTTGGCCTTCTCGACCATGGCGGCAGAAAGGATGCGAATATTGTCGGCTGCTTGATTGGTAACTTTATTATGCATGTTGTTGGGGATGGATTATTGAGTTCCCGGGCCAATTATCAAGCGCATTTGAATTGGCGCACGGCGGTTGTTCGCATCTCACATGCTTCCGGTGGGCGGGAATTCCTGTCCAATTCCGTAGTGGCGACCTGTTGATAGCACGCAAACCCTGACAAGCCCACCGGA
>JAPLUA010000259.1 GCA_026397855.1 Verrucomicrobiota bacterium
GTCGCGGACAATGTCGCGGGACATCCGGCGGATGCGCCGAGCGATCTGGGTTTCGGTGATGAGGATGCGCTCCACATCCTTGCCCCAGCGAGGGGGGACGCGCGTGGAAGTCTGGCTGCGGACGGCGGGGATCTGTTGTTTCATGGTTGGCGGGGGCTAGATGTGCCTCGAATCATTCTCGTCCTTGGCCGTGTAGCCGGTTTCCTGCCGCTTGAAGTTGACTTCGTTCTTCCGCGCGTAGGCCTGGAAGACATCGTCGGCGCTCATCCCGAGCACCTGCGCGAGGCTGATGAGAAAGTGGAACAGGTCCACGACTTCGACGCGCGCGTTCTGCTCGTCGAACTTCTGGTATTTAGCCCACCACTTCCAGGGGACGCTGTCGGTCAGCTCCGCAATCTCCTGGGACATGGCCCGGCAGTAGTTGAGCAGCCATTTCGTTTTATCCTCTTCGCTCATGCCGTCGGTGTGAACGCCGATGCGTTCGTTCAGCTCCCGTTGCATGCGGAATAGTTCGCGCAGTTGGTCTGGTTTATCCACGGGAGGAGCATAAACGAGGCGCCACGCCGGAGATAGGCGAAAATGACATTTTCGCCTTTGAACCTCCGTCGCAACGCCGTATAAAGAGCGGCATGCGAACCTTGCCGGAATTGTTAGCCAACGGCGGGCTGATGTTATGGTTGATCCTGCTCGTTAGTGCGGTGGCGGTGGCGGTGTTCATCGAGCGCTTTCTCCATTGCCACCGGGCCCAGATCAACTCGACCGAGTTTCTCAACGGCGTGCGCACGGTGCTCAAGCGCGACAACGTCGTCGAGGCCCTCTCGATTTGCGACGCGACGCCCGGGCCGGTGGCCCGGCTGGTGAAGACAGCCATCGCGAACCGTGACCACGGGCGCGAGCGGGTGCGCGAGGCGCTGGAGGAGGCCGGCCTCCTGGAGGTGCCCCGCCTTGAGGAGAAGCTCAATCTGCTGGCCACCATCGCCCAGCTTGCCCCGCTGCTCGGCCTGCTGGGGACGGTGCTGGGGTTCATCAAGACCTTTTCCTACATGCAGGGCCAGGGGCTCTATGCGCATGTGTCGGACCTTTCGACCGGGATATGGCAGGCCATGATCTGCACCGCGGCGGGCCTGGCCGTGGCGATTCCGGCGCACGCGGGCTACAACTACCTGGTCAGCCGCGTTAACTCCATTGTGCTTGATATGGAGCGGGCCTCGACGGAAATCGTGAATATTGTCACCGAGGGCGGCAAGCAGTAAGGACGCGGACTTCCCCATGAAATTTCCTCGCCATGCCCGCATCCTGCGGGGACAGCTCGATGCGGCGCCGTTCGCCTCGGTGTTCTTTGTCCTCGTGCTCTTCCTGATGGCGGGCTCCCTGGTTTACACCCCGGGCGTGCGCCTGCAGCTCCCGACGGCCCACGACCTGCCGGGCACCGATAAGCCGTCGGTGTCGGTCGCATTGGACAAGCACGGCCGCCTGTATTTTGAGAACCAGGGGATCGAGGAGGCCGAATTGCGCGACCAATTGCAGGAGATCGCCGGGAAGTCCCGCGAACCGCTGACGCTCCTAGTGCATGCGGACAAAGATGCCACCTACGAGATGATTGTCCAACTCACGCTGCTTGCGCGGGAAGCGGGCATTCCGGAGGCCTTCCTGGCCACGCTGCCGCGCCCTTTCGCCGGACCAGCGCGCCCGGCACAGCCATGACTTCGGCCCCGGCTGAACTCCGCCCATGGCGCCGGCGCCGCTGGTGGATTACCGTGGCGCTGGTCCTCGGCACCCAGATCAGCCTGATCTTCTGGCTCAGCGAAAAAGCCGTGCCCCCGCCCCGCCGGGTGCGCTCGGCCCCCAGACTCTCGGTTGCCGGGAGCACCGCCGCGGACCTGGTCGCGCTGAGCGACCCCACTCTGTTCGCCTTGCCTCACCGCCAGGGGTTTTCCGGGCTGGCGTGGCTGAAGATTACGCAACCCCCCTTCCGATCCTTTGATTGGCCGCTAAACCCGCGCTGGCTGGAGCTTTCCGTCCGCCAGCTTGGGGCGGCATTCGATCGCACGGTCGAATCCGACGGCTTCAACCCGCCAGCAAGCCCGGCCCGGCCCGAGCCTGAGTTCACAATCGCCGCGCCTGCCCCCCTGCCGGCAGCCCCGGCGTGCTCCTCGCCCCGCCTGGAAGGCGGGCTGTCAGGGCGGAGATTGCTGGCGCCGCTCGAACTTCCCCCCATGCGGCACACAGACCTGCTCACTGACAGCGTCGTCCAGATCGTTGTAAATCCGGAAGGGCGGCTGGTCACTGTGCCGGTATTGCTCTCGAGCAGCGGCTCCAAGGAGGCGGATGCACGCGCACTGCGAATTGCGGGCACCGCCCGGTTCGATCCCATAATCGGCGGCGGGCCGAGACCAGCCGTCAACCCTACGGCGCAGCTTGCCTGGGGCAGCATGGTTTTCGAGTGGCTTACGCTGCCGGTAGCGACGACCAACACCCCCGCCGCCGCTCCCTAGACCCCCGCCAAACCACACCCCATGTCCATATCCAACCTGATTCTGACGTATGTGGTGATTCTCCTGGCTGGGATCAGTGGCCTGGGCATCTATACCGAGCTGCGCCGGCGCCGCTTTCAGCCGACTCCCACCGAGGACCGGATCTTCCGGTGCCGCAAGTGCGGCTACGTCTATACCGACGACCCCGATGTGGACCGTTCACGCTGCTCGCAATGCGGCCGGATGAACGAAGCCATAGAATTCTAACTCTCGTCACCTGTCACCCGTCTTCAATTCCACCACATCGTGAGGCACCGCCTCGCGCTGGCCGGCGGGGCTGACGCGGATGAACCGGGCCTTCTCGCGAAGCTGGGCGAGATTAGCCGCGCCGAGATAGCCCATGCCGGACTGGATGCCGCCGATCAGTTGTGCCAGCACACGGTCCACTGAGCCGGACACCTCCTTCAACGCCTCGACCCCCTCGGGGGCGACCTTGCGGGCCGGATCGGTGGTATGGCCGTATCGCGCCGCCGAGCCTTCCTTCATTGCGGCCAGGCTGCCCATGCCGCGATATTCCTTATAGAGCTTGCCCCCGATCTCCATGACATCTCCCGGCGCTTCCGGGCACCCGGCGAGAATCCCGCCGCAAATAACCGCCTCCGCCAGCGTGAGGGCTTTGACGATGTCGCCCGACTTGCTGATTCCGCCGTCGGCGAGAATAGCGACCCGCTTTTTGCGGGCTGCCCGAGATGCGACATATAGCGCGGTAAGCTGGGGAATGCCCACCCCCGCCACAATCCGGGTTGTGCAGATGGAGCCGGGCCCCTGGCCGACTTTGACCGCATCGGCGCCGCAGTCGGCGAGAAACTCCACACCGGTGGCGCTCGTCACGTTGCCGGCGATGATAGGTAACTTGGGGAAGGCGTCCCGCAGCATCCGCACCGTATCGCCAACGCCCCGGCTGTGCCCGTGCGCGGTGGACACGGCTACCACGTCCAGCCCCCGCTCCACCAGCCCGCCCACATGATTGAGGATCCGCTCGCGGTCGAGCTCGCCAAAGGCGTTCCGCGTGGCCGACACCGCAGCACCGCACAACAGCCGGAATTGGGCATCCCGCGCCGGCTTGAACTGCGCATTCCGCTCCTGCGTGATCCGTTCCACGTCGCTCATCGTGAACAGCCCGTGCAGCCGGTCCTGGTCGTCCACGACCAGCAGCTTGTGAATGCCGGGATGATCCGTGAAGAACCGGTCGGCTTTGGCGATCGGGTCGCGGCCCAACTCCTTCTTGTTCAGGGTGTGGACCTGCGGGCGCGGTGTGAGCGCCTCGGCGACCTTGCGCCCCGCGTAGCGATGTTTCACCACGTGGCCGGGCAGCAACCCCACCAGCTTCCCGTGCTCGTCCACCACTGGAAAGGTGCTGAATGTGAACCTCTTCTTGGCGATCAAATCCAGCACATCTCCGATCAACTGGTCCGGCGCCGCCTTGATCGGCTCCTGGATCAGCCCATGGACATTGTTCTTCACCCGGCCGACCTCCGAGAGTTGTTTCCGCTCGGTCATGTTGTAATGGATCAGGCCTAGCCCGCCGTTGAGCGCCATCGCAATCGCCATGCGCGATTCCGTGACCGTGTCCATGTCGGACGAAATCACCGGGATGTTCAGTTGCAGCTTGTCCGCCAGGGTGGTATCGAGCTGCGTGTCGCGGGGCAGGACCTCCGAATACAGTGTCGCCAGGGTGGCGTCATCATACGTCAGCCCAATGCTGCTGTAGGCCGGGAAAAATGCATCCGCCGACTTGAAGAAAATGGAATCAAGGCTGTCCGCCGTTTTGCTTGCTGGCATGTCACAAACTGCCCAAAACGCCTCCCCTTTGGCAAGCCAATACACCCCGAGGCCCGGGAAGCGGGCGCAACTCATGTTATCGGAGCGCGGAGATTCTTGTCCGCCTGGGGCTTGCCAACGCGGCCGAGGCGGACAAGAATGTCCGCGCTCGTGCGCCTGTGAGGGCGCTTACATAGCGGGGTGAAAGTCCCCGTCAGGCCGAAGCATCACCGGCCTGTGACCGAAGGCTACTGCGTCGTGGCGACACGGGGTGGGGAGCTGCCGGAGGTGAA
>JAPLUA010000542.1 GCA_026397855.1 Verrucomicrobiota bacterium
GAAGGTCCGCGGCCAATCCACCTACAACATGCACTCCCTGCGCATGAAGCCGGCGCCGCAACCCAGGGCCGCCGACTCAGCCTCACCCCCTCTCATTAAACTGAAGTGAGCCGCCCATGACCAACACATTCAATTTTATCGGGGCCAACGACAAGCCCGCCCTGCTGGCCTTCTCCACCCCGGAGTGGCTCGAGGCCTCGAAGGCCGCCCTGGAAGAGCTCGGCTACAAAGTCCACACCGCAGCCACCCATTCCGACTTTCTGATCCGGTTCAGCCAGATCCATTACCAGGTTGCAATTGTCGAGGAGCTGTTTGCGGCCAACAGCTTTGCGGAGAACCTGGCCTTGCGCGGGCTCCAGACCATGCCCATGAGCCAGCGCCGCCACGCCACCATCATCCTCATCGGGAACTCGTTCCAAACTTTCACCCCTCTCCAGGCCTTCCAGCAAAGCGTGCACGCCGTCATCAACAGCTCCGAGGTGTTCCTCCTCAAACAGCTCATTGAAAAGGCCGTCGCCGACAACAACCTCTTCCTGGCCAGCCTGCACGAAGCCCAGGGCCGCGCCTACGCCACCGCCAGCAAGGAGGAGTAACAGCGTTTTGATCTGGCCCTGAGGGGAGCGGTTGCGCCAAACTCGGCCTGTGACCCGTCTGGACCAAAGCCTAGTCGAGCGCGAACTCTGCGAGAGCCGCGAGAAGGCCAAGCGCGCCATCCTGGCGGGCCAGGTGCGCGTGAACCAGCAGTTAGCCCGCAAGCCGAGCGACCCGGTAAAGCCCGGGGACACCGTCGAGCTGGTGGCCCGGGAGAAATACGTCAGCCGGGGCGGGCTCAAGCTGGAGCACGCGCTGGAGCACTTTCACCTTGATGTCTCGGGCCTGACAGCCATTGACCTGGGGGCCTCGACCGGCGGGTTCACCGACTGCCTCCTGCAGCGCGGCGCCGCCCGGGTGCTCGCCGTTGATGTCGGGCGGGGGCAGCTCGCCTGGAAGCTACGGCACGACCCGCGCGTGGTGGTGATGGAGCGGACCAACGCCCGCGCCCTGAAGCTCTCGGATCTGCCGCCCCCCGCCCTCCCGGCGGACCTGGTGGTCATTGACTGCTCCTTCATCTCCCTGCGGAAAATTCTGCCGGCTGCCGTTGCATTGTCACATCCATCCGCTAGAATCATCGCGTTGATCAAACCGCAGTTCGAAGCCGGCAAGGCTGAGGCTGACCGGGGCGCGGGCGTGATTCGCGATCCGGCGATTCACGAGCGCGTGTTGAGCGAGTTAAACGAATTTGCGACCGGCCCACTGGGGCTTCGCTGGGCCGGGGTTACGGAATCCCCGGCACCCGGGCCGGCGGGCAATAAGGAATTCCTGGCACTGATTGAAAAACTTGGCTGACAGCATTAAGCGCGTGGGAGTGATCGGAAACCTGGAGAAGGTTTCGTGCGCCGAGGCCGTGAAACGGGCGGCCCGGCTGGTCGCTGCCGCCGGCCGCGCCCTCTACAGCGACCCGGCAACGGCCCGGGTGGCAAACCTCAAGGCGGTGATCTGTCCCGAGTGGGCCGCTCTGCCCCGCGCGGTGGATCTGCTGCTCGTATTCGGCGGGGACGGCACCATTCTCGGGGTGGCGCGGGAGATCGCCGGCTCGCGCACCCCCATGCTCGGCATTAACATCGGCAGCCTGGGATTCCTCACCGCCGTGCCTTCCGCCGACCTCGCGCGCGCCCTGAAACATGTCTGGAATGGCGAGTTCAATTTCGAATCCCGCATCCTGCTCCGGGCCACGGGCAGTGCCAGCGGCAGCCCGGTTGACGAAACGGCCCTCAACGACGTCGTCATCAGCCGCGGCATAGCCTCCCGCCTGATCGAGCTGGACGTGCGCGTTGACGGTGAGCCGCTCACCCGCTACCGGTGCGATGGGCTGATCATCAGCTCCCCGACCGGCTCCACGGCCTATTCGCTGGCCGCGGGCGGGGCGGTGGTGTTTCCAACCGCGGAGGTGCTGGCGCTCACGCCGATCTGCCCGCACACGCTCTCGAACCGCTCGTTAATCCTGCCGCAGACGGCCACGATCGAGGTGGAAGTGGTCAGCCCCAAGCCGGCCACCATCTTCAGCGCCGACGGCAGGGTGGTCACGGAGCTGGCGACCGGCGATCATCTCAAGATCCGCCGCGGCAGGCCGACGGTGCGCCTGATGCACCTGGCAGGAAGTTCCTTCTGCGAAACCCTGCGCCGCAAATTGCACTGGAGAGGGGCAACCTTATGATCCGACTCAAAGACATCGCGCTCAGGGCGGGCGTCTCCGTCATGACTGTCTCCAAGGCCCTGCGAGACCAGCCCGACGTGTCCGCCGCCACAAAGGCCCGCATCAAGCTTCTGGCCCAGCAGTTGGGCTACGTCCCCGATTCCAGCGCCCAGGGCTTGCGCACCCGGACCACCCGGCTGTTCGGGCTTGTGGTTTCATCCATGGCCAACCCGATCTACTCCCGCGTGGTCCTGGCGATCGAGGAGGGGGCGCGCGCCCTCGGCTACGATGTGCTCCTGGCCCACACCCTCAATCTGCCCGAGCGCGAGGAGGCGTGCATCCGCCGGTTCATTTCGCGGCGCGTGGACGGGCTATTCATCGCTCCCGTCTATCGCATGGGGACGGAAGCGCGGGTTTACCAGGAGCTGCTCACCCGCGGCATCCCCACCGTGCTGCTCGGCCATCCCGCCCCCTTCTGCAACCAGTTCGCCAGCGTCGAGAGCGACGACATGATCGCGAGCTACGCGGTCACCCGGCACCTGCTCAAGCTGGGCCACCAGCGCATTGCCTTTCTCACCGGCCCACCCATGACCCCGTGGACGCAGGAGCGCCTCGAGGGATACCGGCGCGCCTTGAGGGAATCGGGCGTGGAGGAGGACGACAAGCTTGTCTTCGAGGCCGGCCGCACGGTGGAGGATGGAGCCAAGGCGGCGCTGGAAATGCTCAATGAATTCCCGGATGCCACCGCCGTGCAGGCGATCAATGATGTCGTCGCGGTCGGCTGCGCCGAGACCCTGCTGAATCAAGGGCTCCGGATCCCGCAGGACATCTCGGTCGCCGGGTTCGGCAACATCCTGCTGGGGGAACATGCCCGCGTGCCGCTGACCACCACCCGCCAGCCCAAGTTCCGGCTCGGTTCGGCAGCGATGGAAATGATGCAGCGCCTGCTGGCCGGCCAAAAGCCGGAGTCGCGGCGCCTGCCCGCGGAGCTCGTCGTCCGGGCCAGCACCGGCGCGTCACCCGGCTCGCCGGGTCCAGGCCGCCACAAACATGCCGCTGCCGCCAAATTGCTGCGGCCAGTATTCGATTTGCCCGCTCGCGGACGCCCCGGCATCCAGGGGATTGGCCAGCGGCAGCCGGGCGAAATCGGGGCACCGCTTCTCGAAGGCCTCGGCCACGCCGGTGGTCTCGGGCCGCGCCAGGGTGCAAACGGCATAAACGAGCTTGCCGCCCGGTTTGACCGCCGATGCAACGTTGGCCAGGATGTTTGTTTGCAGGCCGCTCAGCTCCTCCACGTCCTTCGCGGCAACGGTCCACCGCGCGTGCGGGTTTCGCTGCCATGTCCCGATCCCGCTGCACGGCGCATCCACCAACACCCCGTCGAACTTCGTTTTGGTTGGCAGCCGGACCCCGCCATCCCAGGCGGCTGCGCGGTAGTTGAAAACTTTGGCCCGCGCGGCCCGTCGCTTGAGCTTCTGCAACCGCCAGTCGGCCGGGTCACTCGCCCAGATCAGGCCCTTGTTCTCCATGAGTCCGGAGAGGTGAAGGGTTTTGCCGCCCTCCCCGGCGCAGGCGTCCCACCAGGTCTGGCCCGGCTGGGGGGCGCAGATGAAGCCGACGGCCTGGGAGCTGATATCCTGCAATTCAAATTCCCCGGCGTGGAATTCGGCGGTTCGAAACAGATCCCCGGTGCCGCGATATTCCAGCGTATCAGCCAGGGCGCCAGTTCCAAAAGCGCGGCAGTCGCCCAGCTTCTGCGACAGTTCCCAACCCTGCCCGCGTTGCGCACGGAGCCAAAGCCTTGGCTGATTCTGCAGGATGCGAGCCCAGGCCGGGGTGACCTCCATGACCGTCGCCAGCCAGCCTGGCACGGCGCGGGCCAGCAATTCTCCGCTCGTGAATCCATCCGGGGCGCCCGCGTATCTCTCGGCCAGCCCCAATGCCCGTTCAAGCTGGACCTGGATCGGCGCCGCCGGCTCCAGCCAGCCGAACCACCGGTAATAGGCGAACACGGCCTCGCTCACCCGGCGCCGCTGGTCCGGGGTGATGTCGCGCCGGGCCTTGAGCGCGTCGCGCAGGACCGCATCGGCCGGATGCTCGCGGTCGGCCGCGCGGATCACACGCTCGGCCAGCCTGAGGATGAATGTGTTCACACGGGTGAAGGGACCGAGCTGACGCTCTACGCCCCACCCAGCAACTGCCGCAACACGTAGGGAACAATCCCGCCATGCTGGTAGTAGTCAATCTCGATGGGGGTATCTATCCGGCAGGCCACCGGGATCGTCTCCGCCTGCCCGTTGGCGCGCGTGATGCGCAGGGCCAGATCCTGCTGCGGCTTCAACCCGGCCCCCAGGCCGAGGACGTCGAAGGTTTCCGTGCCGTCCAGCTTCAAGGTCTGGGCCGTCGTGCCATCCTTGAACTGGAGCGGGAGAACGCCCATGCCGACCAGGTTCGAGCGATGGATCCGCTCGAAGCTCTGCGCCACCACAGCCTTTACCCCCAGCAACGCGGTGCCCTTGGCGGCCCAATCGCGCGAGCTGCCGGTGCCGTATTCCTGCCCGGCCAGGATGACCAGCGGCGTGCCCTCTTTCTGATACGCCATCGCGGCGTCGTAGATGGAGACCGTCTCGCCAGGCGCGCAGGTGCAGCCCTTGGTCGCAAAACATTTGGTCACGCCCCCCTCGGTGCCGGGAACCATCAGGTTCTTGATCCGCACATTGGCAAAGGTGCCGCGCGTCATGACCCGATCATTGCCCCGGCGCGAGCCGTAGCTGTTGAAGTCCTCGAAAACGACTCCGTGCTCGACCAGGTATTTGCCCGCCGGGGAGGTCTTCTTGATGCTGCCAGCCGGGGAGATGTGGTCGGTCGTCACGCTGTCGCCAAAAATGCCCAAGGCGCGGGCGCCCTTGATCTCCCCTACGCCGCCGGGCTGCAAGCCGAAGCCCGCAAAGAACGGCGGTTCCTGGATGTAGGTGCTGCTGGCATCCCATTGATACACGTCGCCGGCGGCGGCGGGGATTTCGTTCCACTTGGGGTTCTGCTCGGCGAAGTTGCGGTAGAGTTCGGGGAAGACCTCGGGCTTCAGGGTCGCCTGCATCTGGTCGCGCACCTCCTTGAGGGTCGGCCAGACATCCCGCAGGTAAACCTCCCGGCCGTCCTTGCCCCGCCCGATCGGCTCCTGGCTCAGGTCAATATCCACCCGCCCCGCCAGCGCGAAGGCCACCACCAGCGGCGGCGACATGAGGAAATTGGCCTTGATGTTCTGGTGCACGCGCGCCTCGAAGTTGCGGTTGCCCGAGAGCACCGAGGCCGCCACCAGGTCGTATTTGGCAATCGCCTCCTCCACCGGCGCCGACAGCGGGCCGGAGTTGCCGATGCAGGTGGCGCAGCCATAGCCGACCACGTTGAATCCGAGCTGGTCCAAGTACTTCTGCAGGCCGGTCTTGGTCAGGTAGTCGGTCACCACGCGCGAGCCCGGCGCCAGCGAGGATTTCACCACCGGGTTTGCCTTCAGCCCCAGCTCGACCGCTTTCTTGGCGAGCAATCCCGCAGCCAGCATGACCGAGGGGTTGCTCGTATTGGTGCAACTGGTGATGGCAGCGATCAGCACGCTGCCGTGCCGGATCTGACCGTTGCCCCTGGCGCCCGCCTCGTCCCCGGCTTTGCCGAAGCCGTTCTCGGTGACTGGTTTGCCCAGCGCCGACACAAACTCCCGCTTCAGGTTCTGCAGCTCGATCCGGTCCTGAGGCCGCTTCGGCCCCGCCACACTCGGCACCACCGTGCCCAGGTCCAGCTCCACTTCCGAGGAGTAGGCGATGTCTCCCTTTTTCGGAATGCCGAACAATCCCTGCGCCCGGTAGTAGTTCTCGTAAATCCGGCAGTGCTCCTCGCTGCGGCCGGTGGCGCGCAGGAAGTTGACGCTCTCGGCGTCAATCGGGAAGAAGCCCATGGTGGCCCCGTATTCGGGAGCCATGTTGGCGATGGTCGCCCGGTCCACGACAGGCAGCGCAACGGCGCCCGGCCCGTAATACTCGACGAACTTCCCGACCACTTTCGCCTTGCGAAGCATCTGCGTCACGGTCAGCGCCACGTCGGTCGCCGTCACCCCTTCGCGCAGCGCGCCGGTCAGGTGCACGCCCACGACATCCGGGGTCAGGAAATAGACCGGCTGGCCCAGCATCCCCGCCTCGGCTTCGATGCCGCCCACCCCCCAGCCGACGATGCCCAGCCCGTTGATCATGGTGGTGTGCGAATCGGTCCCGACCAACGTGTCCGGGTAGAAGACCGACGAGGGGGAGGAGAGCACGCCCTTGGCCAGGTATTCGAGGTTGACCTGGTGGACGATGCCGATGCCCGGCGGAACGACCTTGAAGGTCTCAAACGCCTGCATGCCCCACTTGAGGAACTGGTAGCGCTCGCGGTTCCGGCTGAACTCCAGCTCCAGGTTGCAGGCCATGGCGTCGGCTGTCCCGTGAAAATCCACCTGCACCGAGTGATCCACCACCAGGTCCACCGGCACCAGCGGCTCGATCAGCTTTGGGTTCCGACCCAAGCGCGCCACCGCCGATCGCATTGCGGCCAGGTCCACCAGCAACGGCACCCCCGTGAAATCCTGCAGCACGATCCGCGCAACCACAAAGGGGATTTCCTCCGTGCGCGGCGCATTGGGCTTCCAATTCGCCAGTTCCCGCACGTTTTGCTCGGAGACGCGCTTGCCGTCGCAGTTGCGCAGCACCGACTCGAGCACCAGCCGGATCGAGACCGGCAGTTTCGACACCGGGCCAACGCCGGCCTTTTCCAGTTGCGGCAGCGAGTAATAGGTCCCTTGCCGGCCATTGCCGAGGTCAAACTGCTGCCGCGTCTCAAATAGATTATGTGAATGGGTCATAAATATCATCAGATCATAACTCAGAAGGCATAGCTCAGGGCAAACATATTCACATTCAAACCCGGGTTGCTTGGAGCCAGGCCCGCGTTGGACATGTGCTGGAAACGGTAGCCCAGCCGCCAGTGCTCCGTCAGCTCCAGGTTCAGCCCGATGTAGCTGGTAAATTGGAGCTCGTGGCCGAAGTCAATGGTGCCGAAACGATACGCGCTGATCAGGGTCGGGCTGATGCCTCCCTCGAGCGACAATGGAAACCGGCGCTTGCCGAAAGACATGGCCGGACCGAAGGTTCCAACCACCGCATCCACACCGTTGCCGCTCAACCCGCCGACCGTGAGGTTCAGCTTGGGCTGCAGGAACCAGCCTGAGTCCGACTCCGTCCCAAGCGGCAGATTCCAGTCCGCAAACGCCTCTACCTGCATAAACACGGAAGTCCACGATACCCCATAGGAGGACCCGCCGCGCACACCCGTGGACTCAGGGAGTAATCCCTCTGCCCGCGCGCAACAGGCCACCGCCAGGACGCAGACTGCCATCCACCTGATGCCATGGGCGAATAAAGATGCTTTCATTGAACAGCACACTGAAAGGGACTATGACAAAACCTGATCGGCCCCGCAAGCCTCGCCGGAATGGCCCCGGCAGTTCAGCAGATTTTCCCATGAGCTCCGGTGCAACTCTGCGCTGCAATAGTCGAGGTTGTTCGCAATCGGCGACGGAATCTGCGGCGCTGCCGGAATGTGGCCGTCGCGGCCACAGAAACGCGCCGAGGTCGCAAGGTGTCGGGTTTGCTCCAGGCCTCTCCAGGTCCAACGTTTCTGCGCCCGTGAACGGAGGAAGCGGCGAGCACATTCGAATCCATCCATCGCCGCAGCCACAGAAGGAGCGCCGGCTATTGGCGCGGCTCGATGATGAGGGTCTTCTCGGCCATGGTGGCTGCGGGCAGAGTTTCAAAGGAACCCATGTTCGACAGCCACCATTTTTCAGCGTCCAGCGGGGACCAGCTTCCCGCAGCGGCGCAACCGGCCAGCAACTGCTCCAGTTCCCCCGCGCTTGCCGGGCGCTCCTCGGGGGGCTTGGCGAGGCAGCGCAGGAGGATGCCGGCGAGGTCGGGAGAAACGGGCTTGCAAAGACGGTCCGCCGGGTGCGGGGGCGAATCCTTGACCTGGCGGGCCATGAGGCCCTCGACAGTCTCATCCTCGAAGAGGGTCTTGGCGGTGAGAAGCCAGTAACCGACGGCCCCCAGGGAGTAGAGGTCGCTCCGGGTTTCAACGCTCTCGGGCCTTTCCACCGCCTCGGGCGGCATGAAGTGCGGCGTGCCGACCACAGCGTCGGGCCGCAGCATCCTCGACGGCTCACGGCGCGCCGCCTTGACAAGGCCGAAGTCGAGGACTTTGACGAGATCGCACACGCCGCCGCGCCGGGTGAGGACGATATTGGCTGGCTTGACATCCCGGTGAATCAGGCCGGTGCAATGGGCCTCGGCGAGGGAACCGCCGACCTGGCGCATGATATGAATGACCCGGCCTTCGGGCTGGGCGCCGAACTGGCGCACGAGATGATTGAGGTCGATGCCGCCGAGGTATTCCATCGCGTAATAGAAAAGGCCCTCCGGCGTGCGGCCGTAGTCGTAGATGGCGACCGTGTTGGGGTGGGTGAGCTGGCTGGTCATCTGGACCTCATGCTCGAAGCGGGCGGTATTGGTGGCGTTGGTCAAATCGGGGCTGAGCAGTTTGATGGCGACCGGGCGGCGGAGCAGCGCGTGGCGGGCGCGGTAAACCATGCCGTTGGCCCCGCGCCCGATCTCCTGCACCAGGACATACTGGCCGAGCCGGCGGGCAGCGAGGGCGCTTTTCCGGGCTGATGCCTGCAGGCGATCCACCAGGACGCTAAAGCCGAAAATGGCCCCGGCGCTCATCACCAGCAAAAGGAACAGGACCAGGAACACCCTGCGCAGGACATACAGCGTTTGGAATGCCTCGTCCACCGCGACTTCCGTCGCCACCCCCATTCCGTATTCCTTCAGCCATGCCCAGGCACCGATCACCTCGACCCCGCGGTAGTTCCGGTAACCTCGCACGTCGCAGCCGTCGTAGCCGGTCGTGGCCGCCAGGGCCATGCGGGTCAGCCCGAGCTGTTCGCGCGGCCTTGGGGAGCGATCGCCGGGGTGCAGCTCGATCTCCGGATCCAGGAGCTTGAGGTTGAGAATAGCTGTGTTCTCCCGGCCCGGGGGTATGAGGCCGATCGTCTTGAGCTCGGGGTCGAAGCGGGTGGCGGTGAGCATCATCCCCCGGCGGTCGAACGCGTAGGCTTCCCCGGTCGCCCCCATGTTGGCCACCGAGAATATCCGGGTAAACTCCTTCTCCGGCTTCATGCGCAAGCCCAGGACGGCGATGACCGCGCCGTTGGTGGATTTGACCGGCGCGGCCACGAACATTGTCGGGCCCTCTGCCCGCTGGCTGAGCGTTGCCTCCCGCGCGAAGGGGCGGGACGCAGCCAGATCCCCGTAGAGCGCCCGGTTGAGGAACAGGTCATAAGAGCGCGGGGTGCGCTGGTTGACCAGCATCGGGTAGGGTGATGCGATGATCCGTTTGTCGGGCGACACCACCACGTAATCAAGGTAGCTCTGCGCTTCCGCGAGCTTCATCAGGTGAAGCTGCAGCGTATTTGCCGGTGCCGAGTTGGCAAGGGCTCGGGCAGATCCGGCTGACTTCTTTGACAAGGTGGCAAGCTCCTCGATCGCCGCGCGGATTTGGATGTCCGAAGCGAATGACTTGGCATCATACTCCCGCTCAGTGAACCAGAGGCGCAGCGCCGCAATGTCGGCGTTGAGCACCGTCTGGAGACGGGACGCCAGCTCCGTCCGCGTGGCTTCCTCCACCCGGCTGCGGACCCAGAAACCGACCAGGCTGATGACCAGCGCCCCAGCCAGCGGCCACGCCCACAGGCGCCTTGCCAGCATCGGCAGCGCCCGCGTCGCGAAACGGGCAAGCCTGCCTGCCCGGGAACCTGTTTCGTCAACCGTCACCCGTCAACACTGTGTTCAGCCGGGACGGTTGTCAACGCGGACCATCACGCCTGCGGCAGTTTCCATTTCGCCTTTACAGCAGGCGCAATTTGAATTTCGATCCAGCGAGCATGACCAACATGAAACAGATGATTCGACTTTTCCTGGGGCTGCTTTGCGGAGCCCACGCGCTGGCAGCCGGCAGCGGGATAATCCAGCCAGGTGCGACGCCGCAGAAACTGGCCGGCGGTTTTGCCTTCACCGAGGGGCCGGCCTCGGATAGCGAGGGGAACGTGTTGTTCACAGACCAACCCAACGACCGCATCATGAAATGGAGCGCGGACGGCAAGCTCACGACGTTCATGCAGCCATGCGGCCGCGCCAACGGTCTTTGTTTTGATTCCAGAGGCTGCCTCTGGGCCTGCGCCGATGAAAAGAACGAGCTGTGGCGCATTGACCGCACAGGCAAGCCAACGGTGATGGTGAAGGATTACCAGGCCAAGCTGCTCAATGGCCCGAACGATGTCTGGATCCGGCCTGGGGGCGGACTGTATTTCACGGACCCTTACTACAAGCGTCCCTGGTGGAAACGCGACTCAGGGGAAATGGAGGAATGCGTCTATTACCTGGCGCTGGATGACAAGACCCTGACCCGGGTGATTGATGACATGAAGAAGCCTAACGGCATCATCGGCACGCCCGACGGCAAACTGCTCTACGTGGCGGATATCGGCGCGGGCAAGACCTATCGCTACCACATTCAACCGGACGGCGCGCTCAAGGACAAGAAGCTGTTCTGCGAACTCGGCTCGGACGGGATGACGATTGACAGCGCGGGCAACATCTATCTCACGGGCCAAGGGGTGTCGGTCTTTGATCCGGCAGGGACGAAGATCGAGCAGGTTGACGTGCCGGAAAAGTGGACTGCGAACGTGTGCTTTGGCGGGAAAGGCGGGCGGACCCTATTCATCACCGCCAGCAAAGGGGTGTATGGATTGGAAATGACGGTTCACGGCGCGGGCAGCCAATAAGAACCTGCCGTGCGATTCCACCTTACGGCAGCATGACGCCCGAGCAGCTTCCATTCCTCGCCCTCGGCCTGTTGCTGGTGGCTTTTCTCTATTCCTCGGTCGGCCATGCCGGCGCCTCGGGCTACATCGCGGTGATGTCGATGTTCAACCTGGCGCCCGCTGCAATCAAACCCACCGCCCTGCTCCTGAACATCCTGGTGGCCAGCGTCGGCGCATGGCAATTCTGGCGGGCCGGGCATTTCTCCTGGCGCCTCTTCTGGCCTTTTGCACTGCTTTCCATCCCTCTGGCTTTTGTCGGCGGCTGGTTAAACTTGCCGGCCCATGCGTTCAAGGTCACCGTCGGACTCGTGCTCTGGTTTTCCGCCATCCGTTTCCTTCTTCACCCGAGCACGGACGAAGCCCTGCGCGAACCCTCGCGTCCCGCTGCTCTATCCATGGGCGCGGGCCTCGGGCTGCTTTCGGGCCTGACCGGCACCGGCGGCGGCATCTTCCTGACCCCCCTGCTCCTGCTGATGCGCTGGGCCCAAACCAGGACGGCGGCCGCTGTTTCTGCCCTTTTCATCCTCGTCAATTCGGCATCCGGCCTGCTCGGCAACCTCACATCCACCCGGCAAATGCCACAGGTCGCTTTTACGTTGGCGGTGGCAGTTCTCATCGGTGGCAGTGCCGGATCCTACTTTGGAAGCCAGCGCTTCCCGCACACGGTGATCAAACGCCTCTTGGCAGTCGTGCTCCTCATCGCCGGCGCCAAGCTGATCTTCACATCATAAGCGCGTCTGACCCCGATCAACGGAGAGCCCGCCGGTAACGCTCGATCACGAAGTCCCAGTCTATAACTTGAAAGAACGCCGCCACGTAATCCGGCCGCCGATTTTGGTATTTCAGGTAGTAGGCGTGCTCCCAGACATCAACCCCCAGCAGGGGCTGCTTATTCTGGCTGATCGGCGAGTCCTGATTGGCGGTCGGCTCGACGGCCAACTGCTTGTTCTCATCCAGGACGAGCCAGGCCCAGCCGCTTCCGAACTGGCCCAGGGCGGCCTTGGTCAACTGGTCCTTGAAGGCGGCAAAGCTGCCGAACCTCTTCTCTATCCCCTTCAGAAGCTCCCCCGAGGGCTGCCCGCCCCCGCCCTTTTTCATCATCTGCCAGAAGAGGGTATGGTTATAATGTCCCCCGCCCTGGTTACGAATTGCCGTTCGGGTGCTTTCAGGCGCGGCGTTCAGGTTCTTCACCAGGTCCTCGACCCGCTGCTTGCCGAGTTCCGGGAATTCGGCCACGGCCTTGTTCAGGTTCGACACATAAGCCGCATGGTGCTTGTCGTGGTGGATCTGCATCGTGGCGGCGTCAATGTGCGGCTCCAACGCGTCATGCGAATAGGCGAGCGGCGGAAGGGTGAACGGACCGGCGGGACCGGACGCCGGCGGCGCAGCGGCGGGTTGAGCGCTGGCGGTGCGCAAGGTTGCGGCGGCGGCGCAAACGGCCGACGCCAGGGCGGTTGTCTTCAGTGCTTGCCTGCGTGTCATCATATGCAATGTCCGGTAGTAACTTTCATGGTTTCCTGTAAACGTGCCCGGACATTTCCCGCCCGGGCTGCTGTCACCTTTCGCACCAATGCGGCCACAGCGCAAGTGGAACACTCCAATTCCCGCGGGCACGTAGGACGCACCTTTTCAATTTGTTGAGCGCCAGGAAGCAGGCGATTTGGCGAACAAGAGGTCGCACGTGCTCGCGACCGCCGTCGTCGCGCCGAAAGCGCTGCTGGAACTTTCGGGTAGTCGCCCGGCTCTTGGGATTGACCTTGCGACCTTCCGTCACCCAGACCTGAGCGGAGCTGACCACCAGCCGGCGAAACAGGCTCAGGGCGAAGGCATCCTTGGGATTACGCACGCGGCTGTGCTCCTTGCGCAGGGTTACGTCCAAAGCATGATGCAGTCGGCATTCAATCACCCAGCAGCCCCGTTTGAGTTTGAGGAAGTCCGATGCATCAAGCTCGATGCAGTCCTGACCACCCAATCGCCCCCTCGGTTTTCCATTGAACTGGGCCGGCTATTGCGCAAGATTCTCACTCCTCAATGGACCGCACCGACAAGACACGCGGCGCCCTCCTGATCGGCGTGCTGCTGACCGCCGTGACACTGGCCGCATATTGGCCGGTGTTACAGAACGATTTCGTCAGCTACGACGATCCGGACTACGTGACGGAGAACCCGCACGTCCTGCGCGGCTTGAGCTGGAGCAACGTGGGGTGGGCCTTCCGCACCGCCCACGCCGGCAACTGGCATCCGCTGACGTGGCTGTCGCATGCCCTGGACGTCCAACTCCATGGGCTGAATACGGCCTGGCACCACCTGACCGCCCTGCTCTTCCACACCGCCAACGCGCTGCTGCTGCTGCTCTGGCTGCAGCGGACGACCGGCAGACTCTGGTGCAGCGCCGCCGTAGCCGCCTTGTTCGCGCTACATCCGCTGCACGTGGAATCGGTAGCCTGGGTGGCGGAGCGCAAGGATGTGCTGAGCACGTTTTTCTTCCTGCTCACCCTGCTGGCGTACGGCCGCTATGCGCGGAAATCCGAAGGCCGAAATCCGAAGGGACGAGGAGGAAGGGACCAGGGACTACGGACCACCGACCGCCGTTCACGCATCACGTTTCGCGCATCACGCTCCACGCTCTACGCTCTCTCCCTGCTTTTCTTCTCCTTCGGCCTCATGAGCAAGCCGATGCTGGTGACCGTGCCGTTCCTGCTGCTGCTGCTGGACTACTGGCCGCTGCGGCGCCTGCATCGCTCTAACGTGTGGAGGCGGGTGGCGGAAAAGGCTCCGTTCCTGGCTCTCAGCGTGGCCTCCAGCGCGGTGACCTTCCTGATCCAGCGCGACGCCGGGGCGGTCAGCTCGCTGGAGGCCATTCCCGTCGGGTTCCGGATTTCCAATGCGATCATCTCCTACGTCCGTTATGCCGCAAAGATGGTCTGGCCCGCCAACCTTGCGGTCTTTTATCCCGCGCCGGATCATTGGCCCGCGTGGCTGGTCGCCGGGGCGGCGCTGATTCTGTCAGGCGTCTCGGCGCTGGCGCTCTGGCGCGCGCGCCGCGCCCCTTACGTCCCCATGGGATGGTTCTGGTACCTGGGGACGCTCGTGCCGGTCATCGGGTTGGTCCAGGTGGGCCAGCAGTCAATGGCGGACCGCTACAGTTACATTCCGATCATCGGGCTTTTCATCCTCGTCGTCTGGGCCGCAGCGGAAATCCCGGCGCGATGGCCTGCGACCCGATGGGTAGTGGCAGGGTGCTGGACTGCGGCCATTGGCGCCTGCGCGCTTCTCACCTGGGGTCAATCAATCCACTGGAGGAACAGCGCCAGCCTGTTCGCGCACGCCATCGCCGTGACGCATGACAACGCCGTGGCGCAGAATAATCTGGGCGTCTGCAGGCTCAACGAAGGGAACCCGGCCGATGCCGAAACCCATTTCGCCGAGGCGGTGCGCATCCGGCCCAAGTACCCGGAGGCGCTAGTCAATCTGGGCCTTTGCCGGGCCAAACAGGGGCGCGAAGCGGAGGCATTCGAACTGGTGCAGAGGGCCGTCCAGATCCAGGGCACGCCGGTCTCCCATTACAACCTGGCCAACCTGCTTTCCATGCGCGGGGACCTCGACGAGGCCGAGTCGCACTACCGTTCGGCGCTGAAGCTGAAGCCGGAGTTTGCCGACGCCTGGTACAACCTGGGAGTGCTGAAGGCGAAGCAGGGTAAGCCTGACGACGCCGCGCAGTGCTATGCCGCCGCGTTGCAGATCAAACCCGGGCACACCGAAACCCACCTCACCTTCGGCGCGATGCTGGCAGGCCAGCAGAAGTTTGAACAGGCCACCCTTCATTTCCAGGCCGTGCTGCAAACCGATCCCGGGAACGCGGACGCCCGGTTCAACCTGGCGGCGGCATCGAACGCGAAGGGCGACTTTGCGGGCGCGGCGGAGCACTACGCCGAGGTCTGCCGTTTGCGACCCGATGACCTTGAAGCGCGCCAGAACCTTGGGCTGGCGCTCCTCTACCAGGGCAAAATGTCGGAAGCAGCAGCCCAATTCCAGGAGGTTCTCCGCGTCCGACCCGAGGCCCGGACACACCACTGCCTCGCGCTCGCCCTCGACGCCCAGGGCCAGGCCGGGGCAGCCCTGCCCCACTACCGCGAAGCGGTCCGGCTAAGCCCAAACACCGCGCTCTACCTGAACGACCTTGCATGGATCCTCGCAACAACCCCAAAGGCTGATCTAAGGAACGGCACTGAGGCGGTGCGATTGGCGGAAACTGCCTGCCGCCTGAGCGGGCACAAAGAGGCCCGCTTCATCGGCACCCTGGATGCGGCTTATGCCGAAGCCGGCCGATTCGAGGATGCAGCGGCCACCGCGGCCAAGGCACGAGACCTTGCGCTCGCCGCCGGCCAGCAGGACATCGCCCGGGAGGCGGAGGCGAGACTTGCTCTCTACCGGGCAGGAAAACGTTACCGGCCGTCGGGAGCGTCATCCGGGGGCGAGGCGAACTGAACCCTTGGTAAGGCAGACAAACTCGACAGCCGCCCTGCCCCACGGCATCATTCCCGCCCTGATCTGATGTATGCTGGAAAAATGGAAGCTTGAGCGCGCCGCACTCTGCTACGGGTTGCTGGCGCTGGTCACGCTTGCCGTTTACCTGCCGGTTCTCGAAGCCCGCTTCGTAACCTTCGACGACACATCCTACCTGACGGACAACCCGATCGTGCAGGCGGGGCTGACGTGGGAAGGCGCGCGCTGGGCTTTCACCCAAAGCCACGCGGCAAACTGGCATCCGCTGAGCTGGCTCTCGCACATGCTGGACTGCCAGGTCTATGGCCTGAAGCCTGCCGGACACCACCTGACCGGCCTGCTGTTCCACACAGCCAACACGCTCCTGCTGTTCGGGCTGCTCCGCAGCATGACCGGGGCGTTCTGGCGCAGCGCTTTCGTGGCCGCGCTCTTTGCACTGCACCCGCTCCATGTGGAGTCAGTGGCCTGGGTGGCGGAGCGCAAGGATGTGTTGAGCACGTTCTTCTTCATGATCACGCTGCTGACATACGACCGCGCGGCGCGGAAATCCGAAACCCGAATACCAAAATCCGAAGGAAATCCGAATACCGAAATCCGAAGGGCCGGCGACGGGGGGCAGGAACGGACTGCGGACCACGGACTGCAGACTGCTGCCCACGCTCCACGCTCCACGCTCCACGCTCCACGCCCCCCGCGCCCCTCGCGCCCCTCGCGCTCCGCGGCTACACCCTGCTCGAGCTACTGACCGTGATCACCATCATGGGGCTCATGGCCGC
>JAPLUA010000518.1:0-4866 GCA_026397855.1 Verrucomicrobiota bacterium
AGGAGATCCTCTATACGGCCATGACTCCGGCTCCCGCATGGAACATTTACCGCTGTCCCTTGGATATCCAGTGGGCGGCAGCCAATCCAACCCTCTTTGGCCAGCGGACGATTCAGTTTGCCAGCTTCATCATGAACGGCGCGGTCGGGCGCTACAGCAACGTGGCCGACTTCAGCGATAAGCTCAGCGCGTTCAGGGCGAACGACATCCTGCTCTGGGAAGGCATCGAGAGCGACTCAGGCCGGTTCAATGACGGCGCGAGCTTCCCGGATGAGGGGGTTACACTGCGGCATGGGGGCAAGGGACTGACCGTCGGCTGTTTTGGCGGCAGCGTCGAGTTCATCACTTACACGAACTACTACCGAGAGCTCTCCATCAAGGAGAAGAACCGGCTTTGGTGCAACCCGGGCACAGCCGATGGGCACCCGTAGCTCCTGGGGCAGCCTGCGGGCAGATGCCCGCCCTTTTGCGAAACCAGACATTACGACAATGATCACTCGAAAGATTGCTTGCCTGATAACCGTGGCAGGGCTTCTGGCAGTCTCAGGCTGTGGCGGAGGATCGGGCGCAAACCCGGGAGCCGCCGAGCTGGAGAAATCCTTCCCGTCGCCCGCCCGAACCGGTGCTGATTCCCAGTCGCTCCCAACCCAATCCCATGCGCCGGCTGCGGTGGCAGCCATCAAGGCTGGCGACTACCCGAAGGCCATGGATGAACTGGAGGCGCTCCGGAAGCAGCCCGCCCTGACGCCGGATCAATACATGGCTTTGAACAAGGTGTCCGGCGAAGTGATGCAGAAGCTCGTGAGCCTGGCGGAGAAGGGAGATGCCAAGGCAAAGGCGTCTTTAGAACATCTCAAGCAGGAGCGGGATCGGCGCTGAACCGCGGTTGCCTCCCCCCAATCTCGCTCAAGGCGCAGCGACAGGGCCCGGCTGCTTCAGCTGGAGCGCATTCCGGAGGTAGCTCTCCGCGTCCGGATAGACAGGCCGCAAGGCGAGCGCCTTCCGGAAACTCGCGGCCGCGTCATCGATGGACCCTTGCCTCGCCAGGGCTACCCCGAGGTTGCAATGAAGCTCGGCGGACCCGGGATCAAGCTTGAGGCCGGCCCGGAATTGCGCGACTGCCTCATCCAGGCGCTCCGCTTTGCCCAGCGCGATGCCCAGGCCCAGGTAAGCCTCGGACAGCTTCGGATTGAGCCTCAGAGCTTCGGTGAACTGCCGGATGGCCTCGTCCAGGCGGCCCAGTTTGAGCAAGGCATCGCCCAGGTTGCAGCGGGCCTCGGCATCATCCGGCCTGATCCTCACCGCAGCCTCAAGCTGGCTGACCGCTTCTGTCGTTCGGCCGACGATGCCCAGCGCAGTCCCCAGGTTCCGGCGCGCAATGCCATCCTCCGGCGAAACCCGCACAGCCTGGAGGTATTCGCCGATAGCCTCGTCGGTGCGTCCCCTGGCGATCAAGGCGTCTCCGAGTCCGCAGCGGGCGTCGGCGTTGGCCGGCGAAAGCCGGACGGCCTCTCGCAGCTCGGCGATTGCCTCGTCGAGTTGCCCCATTCTGCCCAAGGCGGCCCCCAGCTTGCATCGGGCGGCCACGAGTCCCGGCTCAATCCGGATTGCCTCTCGTAACTGCACGATGGCTTCCCCGGCATTCCCTTGCCGGATGAGAGCCGCCGCCAGGTTGTGGCGGGTGGGCGCATCCCCGGGCGCAAGCCTGACTGCTTCACGGTAATGGCGGATAGCCCCCTCAGAATCGCCGCACGCGCTCAGGGCATCCCCCAAACCGCTGTGTCCCAGGGCGGTATTTGGTGCCAGGCTCAGGGCCGCCTGCAATTGCGCGGCGGCTTCGTCCGGTTTTCCCTGCCGGCTCAGGGCGATCCCCAAATTGACGCGCGCCTCGATCCGGGCGGGCGCGAGCCTGACCGCTTCTCGCAGATGGCTAACCGCATCGTCCACGCTTCCCCGGCCGAGCAGGGCGGCTCCCAGGTTGTTTTGGGCCAGGTCATTGTCACGGGTCACGGCCAGCGCATGACTGAACAGCGTCTCGCTGTCCTTCCAATAAGAAACCTGCCGGCGCGTTGCCGGGATAAGGGCACCAATGATGGCGATGGCAGCCAGCGCCAGGGCTGGCCGGCCATGACGCCAGCGGCGCGCGAGATCGGCGGCCCCCCAGGTCGCCAGCAGGAAGACTCCGACGAGCGGCACATAGGTGTAACGATCAGCATGGGATTGCCCCCCCATCTGGATCAGCCCGCTTACCGGTAGCAGGGTGACCAGATACCAGAACCAGCCAACGGCCATGTACGGATGTCCTCGCCGCGCCAGGATCGCCAGCACCGAAATCAGCGCCAGCAACGCCATCCCGATCAATACGACCCAGGCCGGGAACGCTGCCGGGTATGGGTAATAAACGGCCAGGCCAGCCGGCCAAACCGCCTGCTCAAGGTATTGCAGACAGGAGAGCGCCGCGTTTTGGGCGCGCAGGACCAGGGGATAATCAGCAACCCCGCGAAGGGCGCCCGTTGTCCCCTGGCTATAAAGAGTCAGCATCCCAAAAGCCAGGCTCGCGGCCAGGAACGGCAGCTTCTCCAGCAATAGCCCCAGCCAAGGCTTCCGTCCCGGCGGGCGGGCATCCGCTCGCACCCGCCCCAAAGGCCACCAGTCCAGCAGCAGCAACACCAGCGGCAGCGTCACCACCATGGTCTTGCTCATGAGCCCGCAGATGAAGAATGCCAGCGACAGAACGTAATAGAGTGACGCGTGACGGGTGACGGGTGAAGCGGCCTCCGGCGAGGATGAACTTCCAGTCACAGATTTCAGCCCCTGGATGCTGGATGCGGCCGCTTCTTCAGCCGCTATAGACTCTGGACTTTGGACTTTGGACTGCCCGGCATACCGCGCATACATCAGCATGGCCAGCATCCAGAAGAAGGTGCTCAGCACATCCTTCCGCTCCGCCACCCAGGCGACCGACTCCACGTGCAGCGGGTGCAACCCAAACAGCGCCGCCACGAAGGCGCTGCGCCACGCCGCCCCCGTCATCCGCCGCAGAGCGAGAAACAGCAGCACCGTGCTGGCCGCATGGAGCAGCAGGTTTGTGAGGTGGAAGCCCCATGGTTCCGGCCCAAACAACTGCCGGTCCGCCATGAACGAGAGCCACGTTAGCGGATGCCAGAAACTGCCCTCGATGGTCCGGAACGCCCAGCCGATACTGGCCGCGCTCAGGCCCTGCTGAACGTGGCTGTTCTCATACACAAAAGGGCGGTCATCAAAGTTGACGAATCCATTGCGCAGCGACGGCAGATAGGCGAGCGCCACCAACACGCACAACGCCAGGGAAAGGAGAAGGGGATCGCCATCGCGGAAACGGTCCGGCAGCCACCTCACCGAGGACTGGTCGGTCGCGGCGGTGTCCCGGGAAATGTCCGGCGGCGGGGCATTCCCACCCCGCCGCAGTTGGCTCTGGTTTGGTTTCCGCTTCGCCATTCAAGGTGCCGGTGGCAAGGTGCCGTCGGCGGTCACTTTGCTTTGGGGCCGGCCGGATTTCTAGCGTGAATGAGACGAGGAAACGAGCATTTAATGTGAGACGGAGCCGGGGGTCAGGGTGGATTCAAGAAATCGCAGGCGCCAACGTCAGTTGGCGCTGACCTGTGCTGCGAAGAAATAGTGCGCCAACTGACGTTGTCGGTTACGACGCTGCGGCTTCTTGAATCACCCGTGGCGTGGCCGAACTCCCCGCTTTGCTTTCCACTTTCCGCTTTCAACTTTTCCCGCCTCGTCGCATCATTCCTTGTGTTCACGTCATGGGCGGCTCAATGGTACATTTTCCAGTTGGCCAGGTGTTCCTCTCGGGGCACCGCCACCCCGTCACGCATCACGCATCACGCATCACGTTTCACGTTTCAAGTGTCACATGTCACGCCCCGGCCGCCATGCCAGACCTGAACCCCGAACAACTCGCCCGCCGGCAGATTGACGCGCAACTCCGCGCTGCCGGCTGGATGGTTCAGGATTACCGCGATTTTCACCCCTCTGCCGGACGCGGGATCGCCCTGCGCGAAGTCCCGCTCAAATCCGGCACCTGCGATTACCTGCTGGTTGTGGACCGCCAAGCCGTTGGCGTTACCGAGGCCAAAAAGCAAGGCACCCTCCTTTCGGGTGTCGCCGAGCAGTCCGGCCATTACGCCGAGAATCTGCCGGATTTCATCCAGGCCATCACGCCCGGCTCGTTGCCCTTCCTCTACGAATCCACCGGCGTTGAAACGTTCTTCCGCGACGAGCGCGACCCCGAGCCCCGTTCCCGCCGCGTCTTTTCCTTTCACCGCCCGGAAACGCTCGCCGCCTGGCTTGCCGAACCCGCCACTCTCCGCGCCCGCCTCGCGGCCATGCCCCTCGCCTACCCGCTGTCGAGGATCGGCATGCGGGATTGCCAGTTCGAGGCCAACACCGCCCTTGATCTTTCCTTCGCCCGGGATGCTCTTCGCTCCCTGGTCCAGATGGCCACCGGCTCGGGCAAGACCTATCTCGCCTGCGCCTTCACCTACCGCCTCATCAAGCACGCCGGCGCCAAGCGCGTCCTCTTCCTCGTTGACCGCTCGAACCTCGGCCGCCAGGCCATGGGGGAGTTCCAGCAATTCGTCGCTCCCGACACCGGCCGCAAATTCACCGAGGTTTACAACGTCCAGCATCTCACATCCAACAACCTCGATCCCGTCGCCCGCGTCACCATCTGCACCATCCAGCGCCTCTACTCCATCCTCCGCGGCGAGGAACTCGCTGAGGACCTCGAGGAACAATCCGGCTACGAAATCGCCTCCGCGATCGACGCCGGCGCCGCCGCCCCCCGGGACGTTGCCGACACCGACCGCGGTCCCA
>JAPLUA010000518.1:4928-5434 GCA_026397855.1 Verrucomicrobiota bacterium
GCCGTCGCCGATGGCGTCAACGTCGGCTACGAAGTCTATCGCATCAAAACGCAGGTCACCGAGCAGGGCGGCAAGGTCGAGAAAGGTTTCTACGTGGACCGGCGCAGCAAAGAGACCCGCGCCGTCCGCTGGGAGCGCCTCGACGAAGACCTCGCCTATGCCGCCAAGGACCTCGACCGCTCCGTCGTTGTCAAATCCCAGATCCGCACCGTCCTCCAGGCCTACAAGGACACCCTATTCACGGAACTTTTCCCCGGGCGCACGCTCGTCCCCAAGACCCTCATCTTCTGCAAGGACGACTCCCACGCCGAGGACACCGTCCACCTCGTCCGCGAAGTGTTCGGCAAAGGCAACGACTTCGCCAAGAAGATCACCTACAAAACCTACAACCCCGAAACCCGCCGCTACGAAAAGTCCGAGACCCTCATCCAGGAATTCCGCACCTCCCCCCAGCTCCGCATCGCCGTCACCGTGGACATGATCGCCACCGGCACGGACATCAAACC
>JAPLUA010000076.1 GCA_026397855.1 Verrucomicrobiota bacterium
AGGTTCCAACCGGTCATTTACCGCCCATACTATTTTACGTTCTCGAACCAGGTGATTGCCGGGGTGCAGCTTTACTTCACCGACCCTGCCCGCGCGCCCCTCACGGCCCTCAACTTCTACGCCCTCGAAGCGCTGAAGAAGGAGGCCAACCGGGATCTGTTCCTCGAAGCTGTCAAACGCAAGAAGAGCTTCGGGATGTTTGACAAGGTCAACGGCACGGACGCAACGCGCAAGGCCTTGCAGGCAGGAACCCCGGCGGCGGAGATCGTCGCATCCTGGAAGCCGGGCGAGGAGGCGTTCCTGAAGCAGCGCCGGAAGTATCTGCTCTACTGAGTTGCACGGGCGCCTATGGACGTTAAGAACCTGAACGAAGTGTCCGCCTTCACGACGAAGGACGGCTCGGAAATCCGCGAATTGCTGGCGCACCGCAATTCGGCGATCCGCAACCAAAGCCTCGCCGAGGCGCGCCTGCAGCCTGGTGCCAGCACGCAGGAGCATTACCACCCGAAGACGGAGGAGATTTACTACATCACCCATGGCACCGGCAGGATCCGCATCGAGGGCGAGGTCCGCGAGGTCAAGGCGGGCGATGCCATCGCAATTCTCCCGGGCCAGAGGCACAAGCTCTGGAACACCGGGACCGACACACTCCGCCTGCTCTGCTGCTGCGCCCCGGCCTACGAGCACGCCGACACCCTCATCACGGATTTGTGAGTTGATTTTACCGGGGACGGGGACTTTACTGCCATCCATGAGAGTGTTGCTCGCAGTGGTTCTCCTGTTCGCGCTGGTCCTTTCCGGCTGCGCCCGGCAAAAGGCAGCCCCGGGGTCAAAGTCCGGACCGGCCCGTTCCAAGACCGGCGTCGCTGCCCCCAAAGCCGCTGCGACGGGCGAGGTGTCGGTTGTCAATCCAGCCGCGCGTTTCGTGGTGCTCACCTTCCCCCGCGACCCCATGCCGTTCATGGATCAGCGCATGAACCTTTACCGGGGGGCCTCAAAGGTGGCCGAGGTCAAGGTGACCGGCCCGCAGCGCGGACGGAACATCGTGGCCGATATTGTGACAGGCGCCCCCGAGCCGGGCGACGAGGCGCGTGCCGACTGACGGGCACGGCCGTTATCCCTCGGACTTCGACTGGCTGCCGCGAATCGGTTCCGTTTTGGACCGGGCCGATTTAGCCGGCAGGCTCTTCTGGTAGGGGGAGTGGAGGTTGAAGTAAATCCCGCAAAGTGGGCTCGAGCCGTCGCTCTGGCTCAGGATAACGGTGACGTGCGTATCGAGCGCGATCCCGTGCCGCAGCTCCGGCCCGCGGCCCTCATAGGCCTTGATTGCCTTGGCGATCAAAGAGACCAGCGACTCCCCGAATTCGTCCGGAGTCTTGTGGATGCAAATCACGTACTTGTCATACGCGCTGATCGCCGCAGCGATTTCCGGCCTGAAGGTTTCTACGGTCACGATCCCCATCCTAGCCCAGCTATCACCGGCCGGACAAGAAAATAGGAGGCCTCAGACTGAGAGAATACCCCCCTGGCTCGCGTTGCTCACCAGCTTCTGGTAGCGCGCCAGCCAGCCGGTCAGCTCATGCTTGACGGGGCGCCAGGCCTGCTTGCGCTCGGCCAGTTCGGCTTCCGGAACCTGCATGTCAATGCGGCGGTTCGGGAAATCAATGCGCAGGCGGTCGCCATTGCGCAGCAGGCCGATCGGGCCGCCCTCCTCCGCTTCGGGGGAGACGTGGCCGATGCACGCGCCCGCCGTGCCGCCACTGAACCGGCCATCGGTGATGAGCACGACTTTGTCGCCCAGGCCCATGCCGACGATGTAGCTGGTGGGGGAGAGCATCTCCTGCATGCCCGGACCGCCGCGCGGCCCCTCGTTGCGGATGATGACGACGTCGCCGGCCTTGACCTTGCCGCCGAGAATACCTGCGCAGGCCTCGTCCTGGCTTTCGAAGATCACGCACGGCCCCTCGAAGGCGAAGGCGGGTCCGCAGTTCTGCTTGAAGGCGTCGCTGATGCCGGCGGTCTTGACGACGCTGCCCTCGGGCGCAAGCTGGCCGTAAAGGACCGCGAGCCCGCCGTCAGCGGTGTAGGCGGTTTCCCGGGTGCGGATGCAGTCCTTGGCATCGAACATGAATGCCGAATCGTGGGGCATGAGGCCGCAGGGCTGCGCTTCCTTGATGGATCCGGCCCTGTAATCGTGGTAGGCCTTGCCGATCCGCCAGGCGCGCAGGCGGCCGGTGCGCAGCACACAGCGCACCTGCTTCTCGCCGCCCTTGGTGTATTGCCAGATCAGCAGCACCGGGGTCCCCTTCAACTGGCCCAATTCGGCGCGCACAAGCCCCTTGGACTCAGCTAACTTCTGCTCGAGCCCGGCCTGGATGGCCGCCCGGCCTTTCCAGGTGATGCCCTCGTGGACCTGCAGTTCCGAGTCGTCGGTGAATAGCGCGGCAGCGGTCACCGCGTCGCCCACGTTGAACGCGGCGGCGAAGCGCCAGAGCGTGATGCCCCGGATGTCGCCGGGGAAGTAGAGCAGCGGCTTGGGGGCGAGATTGCCGGAAACCGTGCGGGCGGCAGCGCCAAGCTTGTCGTTCGGATCGAGCACGATGGCCGAGCAGCCGGCCACACGCGCGGTTCGCGCCCAGTCGCTGCATTGCGGGGAGCGAATGTCCCATTCGTCTATGTTCTCGCCGAGGGTCCGGCCGGTGACGGTTTTGCAGGTGAGCGTGAGCGCCTTCATGCGCTTGAGCTCGCCCAGAATGGTGTGGATGCCCCCGGCCCGGTGCACATCCTGGACGTGGTAGCTCGAGGACGGGGACACCTTGCACAGGCACGGCACACGGCGGGAGATGTCGTCAATGCGTTTGATGTCGTAGGGGATGCCGGCCTCGCGGGCGATGGCCAGCGTGTGCAGGATGGTGTTGGTGGAGCCGCCCATCGCCACGTCGAGGGCGATGGCGTTATCGAAGGCTTCGAGGGTGGCGATGTCGCGCGGCTTCAGATCCACTGCGACCAGCTTGATGATGGCGCGTGCGGCGCGCTCGTAGAGCGCCTCCCGCTCCTTGGAGACGGCGAGGACGGTGCCATTGCCGGGCAGGGCCATGCCGAGCGCCTCGCAGAGGCAATTCATGGAATTGGCCGTGAACATGCCGGAGCAGGAGCCGCAGGTGGGGCAGGCGCTCTGCTCGAGCTTCTGCAACTCCTCGGCCGTGATCTTGCCGGCTTGCAGCTCGCCCACGCCCTTGAACACGGAGATGAGATCGGACTTTTGGGAGGCGAGCCGCAGGTGCGCCGGAAGGTCGCCGCCGGCGGCCTGCTGCGCCACGCCGGCCGCCATCGGGCCGCCGCTGACGAAGACGGTGGGAATATTGACGCGCATGGCGGCCATCAACATGCCGGGGACAATCTTGTCGCAGTTCGGGATGCAGACCATGCCATCAAAGCAATGCGCCCGGAGCATGGACTCGACACAATCGGCGATGAGCTCGCGCGAGGGCAGCGAATACTTCATGCCGCTGTGGCCCATAGCGATGCCGTCATCCACCCCAATGGTGTTGAAGATGAATGGAACGCCGCCGGCCTCGCGCACGAGGCGCTTGACGAGCATCCCGACCTCGTTGAGGTGGGCGTGGCCTGGAATGCAATCGGTGTAGGAATTGCAGATCGCGATGAACGGCTTGTCCCAGTCGGCCTCGGACTCAATCGAACCGGTGGCACGGAGCAGCGAGCGATGAGGGGCGCGTTCGGCGCCTTTCTTGATAATGTCTGAGCGCATAAATTCTAGATTTGGATTCTACACTATGGGTGGCTTCAAAGCCGGACGGCAAGATAGCAGGAGTGCCAAGGCAGGGCAAACGCATTCAGGAAAACCATAGCTCTTCCGGCAGTCCTTCGGAGCAAGAAGCCATGCTCCCGCCAGGGACGCGCCATCCCCAAGTATCGCCCTGAACTCGGCAGGAACGCGTCCCACCGCGCCCCTATCCTCACCGGATAGAGATGACCGCCGTCCTGTTCGCCGCCAGCTTCGTCCGCGCGGTGATGGACACCGCATCCTGTTCGACGCCCGCCAGGCCGGGACCGGAGATTTGCTCGACATGAGCGGCGGCGCTGACGGCAAGCGGCCGCTTGTCAATCCGCAGGACGCACTCCCGCGCCGGGCCGGGATTGTAGAGGGTGAACAAGAGTTCCTTGCCCGCTCCGTAACGCTCGAAGCGCAGATCGGGCGTGGTGGATGTCGCGTGGGTCACCGGTTGCCAGCCGGCCTTCGACAGCGTGCGAGCGAGCGGGACAAACCAGTCAAAGAGTTTGCGGTCGCGAGCATAGCCCTGTGGGTCGTTGGCGTAATCACCGCTCAGGTTCGAGTTAACCGCGAACACGTCGTAGCACAGGGCCTGGTTCAGGTAGGCCTCCACGAGGACGGGATTGGTCCAGTGGTAGTTCAACAGCAGGTACGGCTTGGGCCCCATGCAGGCGCGGAAGAACTCCCAGCGCTGCATCGAGGGCCGGACGCCGGACTCGGAGCCGGCGGCGTCCAGGAGGGCGGCCAGGAAAAAGCGGCTAGTCTCGCGCACATCGGCGTATTCGGGCTGTTTGGCGGTATAGAGATAGACGCCATTGGCAAAAAGCAGCCGGTTCTGCGAATGCAGCTCTGCGCGGAGCTTCTCGAGGAACTCGTAATGCCCAATAACGTTGTGAATTGCGAGCCGCCCGGCAGAGTCGAACGTGAGGGGATAGCGCGTGTAAGGGAAGTGGTCGCGGCGGGCATCGAGTTTGCCGCCCCACGCGCTACCGAGGGAATCAATGTAGATGCCATCGACGGCCGGATAGCGCGCGAGCCACTCACGGATGCGCGCCAGCGCCTGCGCGCCGGTGCTGCGTGCGCCGGGTTTGTCTTCCATCAGATAGGGATTCGGGTTCATGACAAACGTGACCGAGTTACCGCCCCAGGGAGTCTTACGAATGGCGATGACGTGCCGGCCTGCCTCGTCCTTAAGGGCTGAACTGGATACCTCCTCCTTGAGATAGGCGTCGTCTCCGGCGGCCACACTCTCCTTGGTGGCCTGGGCGGCGTTGGTTCCCGCGGAGGGCCAGCGGTCGTAGGCGGCCATTGCCTCGTCGTAGTCGGTGGGCAAGGCGGCGAGGTGCTTGATCTCGCGCTGGCCGACGATCATGTAGGGGAAGGTCATCACCCCGGCGGCATGGTCGCGCTGGATCGTGGGGTTCAGATCGCCCTGCGCAAAGGTCTCGTCATATTTATAGTGCTCGAAGTTCTGTGGCTGGGAGGTGTTAAACCTCCAGAGCCCGTCGCCGCGGCCATGATGCGTGTAATACTCAGGAAAGGCAGCGTAGTAACGCCGAAGCGCATCGCGGAAGCCCCAAACAGGGTCGCAGCCGTAGGCCAGGAACGAAAAGCTCGCCGCATTCGGGGAGCGGCGTGCGTCGGGGCTGAAGCCCAGGTAAAGGCGCAAGGCGAGGCCCCCGTGCGACCCCACCATCTTGAACATGTTCGGAGCGGTGGGCGGAATGGCCAGCGCCGCCGCCGCATTCGTGCCGCAGATCGCAGCCAGCGGATACACCGAGCCGGATGTGGGCGGACCGCTCGTGGCGGTAAGACTGTTGAGCGAGGGCGAGAACCGCAGTCCCTCCTGCGCCCAGGGCAGTTCATAAGTAAGCACTACCGCGCGGTCCCCGCCTTTCTGATTCTGCAAGTGGCCGTTGGCCCGCAGCATTCTGTTTTCGATCCGCCATTCAAGTGTGCAAACCAAATCCGAGCCGCTATAAGCCACCCGGACACGCTGATCCGAAAGGCCGCAGGACGCGGTCATCAGCGCCTTCGCCGGACCGCCCGGAAAGTCTTCCACCAGCAACCGGCCCCCCGGCGCCTTGAACGCGACAGCCCACTGGTCGCTTTTCAGCTCCCGCAGCGTGCCGCTGACGGAATCGAAGACCGCACGACAGCCAGGGCCCTGAAGCAAAAGGTCCTCCGCCTGCGCCGGCAAGCAGAGCGCCGGCAAGCACAGCGAGAGCACGACTGCTTGAAAGGAAATCAGCTTCTTGAACCGGTAAAGGCGAGAAAAGGGTGATTGTCCGTCAGGTTCAGTCATGAGCATCGTTGTCGCCATTGCGCCCTACGGCATCCGGGCATCAAGCTGGAAACCAGGATTGCCCGCCGGCGCGGAAAACTGTGATGTTCCCGGGGAATCCTGGAAGCAGCCCCTGCGCCCGATGATCTAAACAGATTCGTGCTCCCCTCCCCGGCATCCCCCGCCGACAGTTCCTCTATCAGCCAGGTAAGGTATGGTCAGCGGCCCCTGCGGGAGGACGGCAATACGGGCGCCATCCGGGAAGCCCCCGAGCAACTTACTGACGGCGGCGCTGATGTCGTGGCACGGCGTCAGGTGCGCGGCGCGCACGAGGTCATCGGGGAGACTGCTATGGAGCAGGACGTGGGCACGGCGCTGGATCAGGGCCTGGATTTGCGCGGACCACTGGTCCGGCCGGCTGAAGCCGGGAGCTGAAATCAGGGCGAGAAGCTCCTCCGGGCCGGCCGCGCTGCGCAGGATCTGGTCATAACCGCAATTGGCCGGGAGGCCATCGCGGCATTCACAGGCCAGGATTAGCGTGCCGCCCGGCTTGAGCACCCGCGCCCCGGCGCTCATGCCTTTGACCCCTTGATAGAGATTCTGGTCGAGCGGGTAGCCGCTGTTGGTCGTGAGGACGATGTCGAAGGGGGCGGCGAACTTCTGCATGGCGCACTGCCGCACGAACTCGCAGCCTGCGCGGTGCGCGCCGATCAGGTCGCCGGCGAACACGCCGGTGATCTGCCTGCGCTCGTTCAGGGACACGTTCAACAGGAAACTCGGGCCGGGCCGGAGAGCAATGTCGCGGATTTCCTCCCAAAGAGGGTTGCCTTGCGTGATGCCGAAGGTGGCATTGGGATCGCCGAGATTTCTTGCGCCGTGATTGCTCATGACGGTTTGCAGCCCGGCGACGCCCGGCATGATGCCCTTGGGGCCGCCGCTGAACCCGGCGAAGAAGTGCGGCTCGATGAAGCCGGTGACAATCCGGACGTCGGCCTCGACAAAATGGCGGTTGAGCAGCGCGGGCGTCCCGTCGCGGGTGGTGCCCAGCGGGACCAGGGCCTCCCGGTTCTCAGGTTCGTGATTCAATACCCGGTATTGCCGCACCACCGGCCGCGTGAGCATCTGCTCCAGCTCGGAAGGGGTGTTGGGCCGGTGCGTGCCCAACTGGTTCAGGAGCGTGATGTTGCGGCTAGGGACATCGGCCAGGTGCTCGAGCAGCCACGGAATCAGGCGATCGTTGGGGGTGGCGCGGGTGATGTCGGTGAAGAGGATGCAGACGGAGTTGCCGGGGCGGATCCACTCCCGCAACGGGCGTGCGGCGATGGGTTTCTCCAGCGCGGCCAGGACTGCGCCGCGCTCATCGGGCAGACCGGGGGCGTGGGATGGCGCGATGATGGTCGTCAGGCCGTCAGGCAACTCGACGGGCAAATGGCCCTGGCCGTAGGCTAGGGAGATCTTCATGGCCAAAGGGTCAGGCCAGGCCGAGGTTGTTCAGGATCCGCACCGTGGAGTGCGCTTTGTTGAGCGTATAGAAATGCATGCCGGGCACCCCGGCCCGAAGCAGCTCCTCGCATTGGCGGGTGGCGTATTCGATGCCGAACTCCGCAGCCGCCGCGTCGTCGTCCCCGAACGCGTCAAGCCGCGCGGCCAGGGGCGCGGGAATGCGGGCACCGCACATGGCCGTGAAGCGTTTGATCTGCGCGCCGTTCAGGATCGAGACAATGCCCGGCACGATGGGGACGCTGACGCCGAGCTTGCGGGTGAGGTGGTCCCGGAACTGGAGGAAGTCACTGTTGTCGAAGAAGAGCTGCGTGAGCACGAAATCCGCGCCTGCATCCACCTTCTCCTTCAGATGCCCCCAATCGGCGTGCTTCCCCTCCTTGCAGGCGACGTGGCCCTCGGGAAAGCCGGCTACTCCGATGGAGAAATCCCCCTGCTCGCGAATAAAGCGCACCAGCTCGCTGGAGAACTGGAAGCCGCCGGGAGAGGCCTGGAACTCTCCCCCGCCGGGCGGATCGCCGCGCAAGGCCAGGAGGTTCTTCACTCCGAGAGCGCGAATGCGCCCGAGCAGTTCGCCGATCTGCTCACGGGTCGCGCTCACGCAGGTCAGGTGAGCCACGGCAGTCAGGCCGTGCTGCCCCTGGATGCGATCCACGATCATGAGCGTCTTGTCGCGCGTGCTGCCGCCGGCGCCATAGGTGACCGAGCAATAGTCCGGCCGGGTTTGCAGGAGCGCCGGAATGGTCTTCTCGAGCAGGTTGCGATCGCCCTCCGCCGTCTTCGGGGGGAAGAATTCAAAGGAAATTACCGGGCGCCCGCCAGGGAGCCTCGCCGCATAGATGTCACGAATAAGCTGCATGAGGCCGTAATATGCCCGAAGGGCGGGAATAAACCAAGCACGGGAAGCGTGTCGGAGCGTGGGGAGCGTGGGAGCGTGGAGCGTGGCAGGTTACCACGCTTCTACGCTCTACGCTCCACGCTCCACGCTCCCGCCCCTACTGCGGCGCCACTTCCTGCGGTCCCTTGCCCCCGTTGACCAGGAACAGCACGGCCATTCGCACCGCGAGGCCGTTGGTCAC
>JAPLUA010000216.1 GCA_026397855.1 Verrucomicrobiota bacterium
GCTGGACAAACTTGGCGGGGAGGCCGTTCAACCAGTCGAGGCACACGGCGGCGCGGCCGGAGCTGTTGAGCCAATCGGCCAGCTCCTTGGCGGCGATGTAGTTCGTGGACGCGATCTGTTCCGCCTGGGCCAGGCAGGCCGGCAGATTGGTATTGCCGCGGGCGTTCAGGATGGCGAGGTGGACGATGCGATCGCGGAAAGCGCAATGGGCGTTAGTGACGAGCTGGGAGGAGAAGGCCTCGGCCCGGGCCAACTCTTTGCGGTCGAGGCTTTCCGCCACCAGCGGGCGCATCGCCAGCGCCCCGATGCCGGGTTGAGGCGCCAGCTTTTCGAGCGTGGCGCGGGCCGCATCGTGGACGGGCGGGTTGGTGGACTGCAACTGGAGGATGGCCAGGGAGACCTGACTGACCTGGTTGGTCGGGTCGAGGCGGAGCACCTCCGCAAAATACTTCTCCGCCGCCGGGAGCCGGGCGCACTTGACTGCCAGGACGCCGGCGAGACGCTGGTAGGTCACCGACTGCCGGTCGGCGGGCTCGATCTCATTCAGGGTCCGGGTGGCCGTGGCAAACGGGAAAGTCTCGAAGCGCAGCGCCGTTTCGGCCAGGGCCAGCCGGTTGGTAAGATTAGGCTGGAAGGAGGCCACGCGCTCGCGCCAGCGGAGGGCCTCGGGGGATCCGTAGGCCTCGGCCACGGCGGCCATGACGCGGGTGGCGCCGGGGTTGGACTGGTTGCGCGCGAGGACTGTGCGCGCCGCATGGATGGCGCGGCTGAGGTCGCCCCGGGCCAGGCAGAGCTCGGCCTGCTGGACAGCCCGCTGATCGCGGTAAACCCGGTAGCGGGGGAGGCCATAACGATACCCGCAGGCCAGGCCGGCCAGCAGGACAGCCAGCACCACAGCCGTCTGCCAGCGGAACACCCATCGCCCGACGTCCGCCAGGGTGGTCCGGTCAATCCAGCCGCCCACGTAATTCGACACGCGATCCACCCTCTCCACGACAACACGCCCCGCCGCCGTGGTGCTCAACCGCCGGGCGATGCGGTGCCACGTGAGCTGCAGCCGGTTCAGGTGCGGGTGGGACGGCGGATTCCAGAAGTCCTCGATGTGGCGTCCCACCTGCCTGCACTGCCGGGCAAAGGGGAGATTCCGCGACCAGCGCCCCAGCCGCAGCCAGGCCAGTTGGAGCCGGTTGAAGCCCGGGTGCGTGGGGGGATACCAGAAGTCCACGATGCCGCGGGCCAAACCGCGGTAGCCCCGGCTCAGGGAGAGGTTCCGCCGCCACCGGCCAAATCGCAGCCAAGCCAACTGCAAGCGGTTGAGGCCAGGGTGGGTTCGCGGATACCAGAAATCCGACAGCCGGTCCGCCACCGCGTAATAGCAGCGGAGGAAGGCCGAGGCGCGCCAGCGCTGCTTCAAACGAAACCCGAGCCCGGGCCTGTAGGGGTCCGATTCATCCGGCGGTTCGTGATCTGGCGACTTCTGCATGTGATAAACTTTCAGCGGCTGACAAGCTGCGGCACCGGTGTGCGGCCGCCGCCAAAATACAAAGCCCGGCCAGCCGGGGCTGACCGGGCCAGAATACAGGACAAGGCAGGCGCCAGCAAGAGCCGTGTTACGCCCGCCCCGTCGCTCCGATAACGTTCGTTGCCTCCCAGAGTAGCGTGCCGGGATTGGTTTTGCTATTGACCGCGGTGACCGGTGCTTTTATCTACCCAAGTGTCGGTTTGGTCGCGATCTTGATGCAGCCCTCTGGGCTGTGGGCCAACCCAGTGATTTGATGCCAGAACA
>JAPLUA010000506.1 GCA_026397855.1 Verrucomicrobiota bacterium
CATCCTGGGCTGGCTGAGCACGCTGATGGAGTTCCGTACCGTCGCCGTGATCATGTCCTCGATCTACCTGCTCGGCATCGTGGCGCTGATCTGGGCGCCCGAGACCAAGGGGCAGCCGTTGCCGGAGGACTGACGGGGGGGCGTGGAGCGTGGAGCGTCGCAGCGCGTTCGAGGTTTTCCGCGCTCCACTCCGACGCTCTGACGCTCTGACGCCCCCCGCCCCCTACCTTGCCGCCTCCACAAAGGCCCGCACGCTCTCCGTGCTCACGCCCGGCGGCATGCCGCCGGCGCAGGAAAGCATCAGCCTGGACTTGTCGGGTGTCTCCGCCAGAAGCTTCTTCACCGCCGCCCGCACGTCCGCCGGCGAGCCCTTGGCCAGGACATCCCGCGGGGGGATGTTGCCCAGGATGGCGAGCTTGCGGCCGGAGAGGTGCCGGAGTTCCTCCAGCGGGTTGAAGATGCCTGGGTTGTAGAGGTTGATGCCGATCTCCGGGTAAAAGCCGATGGACTTCTCGCACTTGGCGTCGTTGTGGAAGAACTTCACCGCGTTGTCGGCGGCGTAGAGGTCTTTGAAATACGGCAGGCCGAATTCCCTGAAGTCCTCCGTGCCGACAAAGCCCACGATGTCGTCCAGCATGAACATGCCGTCAATGGACGGAAAGGTCTTGCGCTGCAAGGCGTGCCACTGCTTGAGGAAGCTCGTGATCATCCGCAACAGCTTGTGCGCTTTGTCCGGATCCGTCTTCAGCGCCATGAGAAACTCCGTCGTGCCCATCAGGAAGGTGGCGATGTTCAACGGCCCGCGCGACACCGAGAAACGGATCTTGTGGCCCAGCTCCTCAATTCGCGGTTGCGTGGTCTTGAGGCGATTCAGCATGAAGGGCAGGAGCCCGTCGGTGGCCGGGTCGGGCTCCGCGAGATCGTCAATCTGGGCGACGTCGCGGATGACCTTGTCCGCGAACGGGAACTCGTTCCGGTGAAACACGCACTTGGCACCGAAAGCGGACGGCTCGGTGCACATGCCGAACTCGGACCAGAACCCGGGCAGGAAGCTAACCTCGGGGAACGCCTCGATCGCCTTGCGATGGGCCGCGAACCAAAGATCCTCGCTCGTGAAGTAATCAAGGATGTCGCGGCCCGCCCAGTTCGGCAGCCAGGGGCAATCAATGATGAAGCCGACGGGCGGCCGCTCGCGAGGTTCGCCCGCGATGACGGCGAGAAGTTCAGTCCACTGGTGGTCAGTCATGGTGTTATTTCAGGGGCCAAGTGAAAAGCGGCACTGCCAGCCTGCAAGGCCGACAGTGCCGCAGAGACGTTTATGGAACGGTTCGCCAGGCTGGCAATCTTCAGAACCGCTTGGTGACCGTAAGCGTGAAGGTATTGCCCTGCAGCCGGCTTTCGGCCAGGAATTCGTAGGCGTAGCGCAAGGACACGCCCAGGGTGATGGACGGGATGAAGGTGCTGATTTCCGGGCCGATGCCGGCCACGCGGTCTTGTTCGCCAAAGGCGCCCCAACCGGTGTCAACGGTGGTCTGCTGCTGGTAATAGCCGCTCGCGCCCAGGGTGATGATCTTCGTGATTGCGTAGCCGATACCGCCTTCCACGGTATAGACCTGGCCGGGGGTGATGCCTGTGTCGTCCTGTTGCCCGTTGATCTCGTAGCGGTTCAACACGGAGACGGTGCATCGCTTCGCCTCATCCGGATACCAGGTGGCTCCGGCGGTGAACATGTAGGTCCAATAACCCGAACCGGCCCAGGTGGGATTCATGGGACTATAGTTCTCCGTGGGCGCCCAGACTCCGAAGCCGCCTGCGAAGTCAAACTGCTTGATATGCTTCGACCAGGTGGCTTCCACAAAGGGATCGCCCACGCCAAATGTCGCATCGTTGAACGGCCCGGCCTGCAGCGATTTGTAGGTCAGGGGCACCAGGGCATCCACCCCGATGTAGCCCCCTAGAAGCTCGAGGTCGGTAATCCAGATCAGGCGGGGAACCTGGGCGTAGATGAACGCCTTGGGGTTCGGGCCGTCAACCTTGTTGCCGCTCGCGTTGTTGTAATGGTCGGCATAGTAGAAGTAGTTGTAGTCGCGCAGATAGACTCCAGGGGGCGGCAGCGAGGCTGCGGAGAGCCCCTCGATGCCGGGGACGTAGTGGGCCGAGGGCTGCGCGTTGATGGTGGCGGGTGCGGTGACAAGGCCTGCGAGAGCCGCGGCCATGACTGTTTGTTTGATGTGTGTCAGTTTCATGATGGAGTTTGGTTTCTTGGTTGCGGTAAAAACAAGGGGCTACACATCCTGCATCTTGCCGGTCTGGTAGGTTTCGTAGGCGCTAAGGTCGAGCAGGCCGTGTCCCGAGAGGTTGAAGAGCAGAACCCGTTTGCGTCCCTCTTCGCGGGCCTTGATCGCCTCCTTCGCCACTGCCGCGAGGGCGTGGGCCGATTCCGGCGCGGGCACGATCCCCTCGGTTTGCGCGAACAGGGTTGCCTGCTCGAACACCTGGGTCTGATGGTAGGCCTCGGCTTCCATCAACCCCAGCTTGAGGGCGTGGCTGACCATGGGCGACATGCCGTGGTAGCGCAGCCCGCCCGCGTGAATCGAGGGCGGCATGAATTTGTGGCCCAGCGTGTACATCATCAGCAGCGGCGTGGTCTCGGCCGTGTCCCCGAAGTCGTAGCGCAGCTCCCCCTTGGTCAGGGAAGGGCATGCGGAAGGCTCGACGCCGACGATGCGGTATTTCTTCTTCTCGGCGAGCATTTTACCCATGAACGGGAAGGCCAGCCCGGCGAAATTGCTGCCGCCGCCGCAGCAGGCAAAAATGGCGTCCGGCTCCTCCCCGGCCATCTCCATCTGCTGCATGGCCTCCTGGC
>JAPLUA010000626.1 GCA_026397855.1 Verrucomicrobiota bacterium
CGCCCGCACGGTGTCGCTCGTGTCAAACAACCGCTCCTTGTCTTCCTGCAGGTCCCGGTTGTAGGTCATCGGCAGGCCCTTGAGCAGCGTGAGCAGGGATACAAGGTTGCCGATGACGCGGGCGCTCTTGCCGCGGGTGAGCTCGGCGATGTCGGGGTTCTTCTTCTGCGGCATCAGCGAGGAGCCGGTGGTGTAGGCGTCGGCTATGCGGATGAAATTGAACTCCGCGCTGGACCACAGGACGAGGTCCTCCGCCAGCCGCGACAGGTGCACGGCCAACAGCGCGGCGATGCTGCAATACTCGACGGCGAAATCCCGGTCGCTCACCGCGTCCATCGAGTTCTGGGTCAGGCGCGGCCGTCCGCGCGCGTCCACGAAACCCAGCAGCACGGCCACCAGCTCGCGGCGGAGCGGGAGGGTGGAGCCGGCGATGGCGCCGCTGCCCAGGGGGCAGATGTTGACCCTCTGCAGCGATTCCTGCAGCCGCTGCCGGTCGCGCTCCAGCATCTCGGCGTAGGCCAGGAGATGATGCGCCAGGAACACCGGCTGCGCCCGTTGCAGGTGCGTGTAGCCGGGGATGATTACGTCCTGGTTCTGCGCGCCGAGCTCGACCAGCGCGCGCTGGAGCGACTTGAGTTCATCGAGCAGGCCGGCAGTCTCCTCGCGCAGCCACAGCCGCATGTCGAGGGCGACCTGGTCGTTTCGGGATCGGCCGGTGTGGAGCTTGGCACCGGCCGGGACGCGGCGTGTCAGCGCCGACTCGATGTTCATGTGGACATCCTCCAGCTCCGGCTGCCAGCGAAAGGTGCCAGCCTGGATCTCCCCGGCGATGGTCTCGAGCCCGCTGATAATCGCCCGGAGCTCCGGCTGCGTGAGCAGCCCGGCTTCGCGGAGCATGGTGGCATGGGCGATCGAGCCCGCGATGTCCTGGCGCCAGAGGCGCTGATCGAAGGAGATGGACTCGGTGAATTGCGCCACCGCCGCCGACGGGCCGCCCGCAAAACGTCCGCTGCGAGAGACAGGAGAGGTCTTTTTCATGTGATTAACTCCGCGGCAGTGTGGGACCCGGAATCGGAAAAGTCACTGTGAAAAAGGTTGTGGTTCGCCCTATCGTGTGAAATGGTGACTGTGGAACCGATGAGCGAATTCAAGTTTGCGTGTCCGGTCTGCGGCCAGCACATCACCGCGGACTCCAGCACGAGCGGGGGGCAAATCGAATGTCCCACCTGCTTCCGGAAGATCGTCGTCCCGCAGGCGCCCTCGTCGGCCGACCCCAAGTTCATCATCTCCGCATCCCAGGTTGCCAAGCCGCGTCCCATTGCAACCAGCCTGGCGCCGCGGCCGGAACTCGCGCCGCCCCGCAGCGCCGTTCCGGCCATCACCGTCCTGCTCGTTCTCCTCTGCGCCATCGGAGGTGGTCTCTACGCGTTCCGCGGCAAGGTTTTCAAACCGGCCCGCCCTCAACCCCCAGCCCTGGCCAAACTCCCCCATGACATCGCGTGGTCCCTGGATCTCAAGAACGCCTCCTTTCCCGAAACCAACGCCGCGGGCAGAATCCATGGGCGGAGCTTCACGCCGGATCGGGCCACCCTGGAAGGGGGCACGTTATCATTTCGCACAGGCAAAGCGTGGCCGCCAGATTTGGCGCTCAGCCTCCTTCTGCCCGGCCGGCGGCCCGAGGATTTTGCGGGCAGAACGGTGGAAATCACCTCGGACCAACCGCCCCCCGTGCCGCGCGTGATTGTCCGGTGGAAAGACGACCAGCAGCAGCCCGCCAAGCAGGAAATCGGATCGGGCTACGCGCTGAAGCTGTCTTTCGATCAACCGGCGGGCGGACGGCTCCCGGGCCGGATTTATCTTTGCCTGCCGGGCGAGGACAGGAGCGTTGTGGCCGGGACATTCGACGCAACGATGAGAAAGCCAAAACCTCCCCGGGGCAAGGGATCCCGGCCCAAGCTTTAGTCGGCATCCGCCTTTTCGGCCGAGCTCTCAAAGCCGGCCGTGCTCGCGACCAGGTAACGGGGGCGGTTGCGAACGTCGCGATAGACCCGGCCCAGATACACGCCAAGCGTCCCGATTCCCATCAGTTGCAGGCCGGTGAAAAACCCGAGGGCGGCGATGATCCAGCTTGATCCGGAAACGTCAAAGGCGAGCAGTTTCATGGCGCAAAGCACCAGGCCGGCGAGGGCGGCCAGGCCAGCCAGCGCGAGGCCCATCACGATGAACGCCACCAGCGGCAGCACGGAGAAGGAGGTCAGCCCGGAGGCAAAGGTGAGGAGAGGCCCCTTGCTCCCGAGCAGCGGAAAGTGCGTCTTCCCGCTGGCCCGGGCGGCGCGGTGATAATAAACAGCCACGCGCTTGAAGCCCATGTACCAGACAAGTCCCCGCAGGTAGGGATCGCTCTCATTCAGCTTCAGCACCTCGTCCACCACCCGCCGGCTGGTCAGCCGGAACTCCCCGGCTTCGACCGGCAGATCTTCGTTGGCTGCCAGGCGGATCAGCTTGTAGGCCTGGCGCGTCAGGAAGGTCTTGAAGGCCGACTCGCCGGAGCGGCCGGTCCGCACCGTATAGACCACATCCGCCCCGGCCAGCCATTTGTGGACCAGCTCGGGAATCAGCTCAGGCGGATCCTGCAGGTCGGAATCCATCGTAACCACCCCGTCGCCGCGCGCGTAGCTCATCCCCGCCAGGAACCCCTCGACCACGCCGAACCGGCGGGAGAGGTTAACGATCTTGACGCGGCGGTCGGCCAGGGCGGCGCGGGTCAGGACTTCGAGGGACCGATCCGTCGAGTCGTCGTTGACGAAGATAAACTCGCAATCCGCCGGCAAGCCGGCCGCGGCCTGCTGCAGCCGGTGCAGCAGTTCCGGGATGACCTCCTCCTCGTTGCGGAAGGAGAGGACAATGGAAACCAAGGGCCGCGGCCGGGTTGTCTGTGCAGAGGGCATAGCGCGGGCAAGCTAGCAGGCTCTGTGAAACCAGCGCAACCTCATCCTGCCGGCAATCGGTGCGCACGGGTGCAAAAAACTCAAATTGGCGTGCAGAGAATTGTGATGATTTAGCGGAATAAAGACAGCAGAGTCTGCGTCCGATGAGCATGTCTAAGAATAATTCTGTTCTGCGCCCGGGCATCTCCCGCCGGCAGTTTCTCTATTACTCGGCCCTGGCCGCCAGCGCCACGGGGCTGACCGGCTGGGCCAAAGTCCAGCCGCGCCAGCTCTCCGCCGGCGACAAGCTGAACATCGGGGTGGTCGGCGTGGGCGGCAAGGGCGCCGTGGATACGGCGTGCTGCGCGAGCGAGAACATCATTGCCCTGTGCGACGTGGACGAAACGGCCGCCGTCGGCCCGCGCCAGAAATATCCGAATGCCAGGTTTTACAAGGACTTCCGCCGGATGCTGGAACGGGAGAAGTCGCTGGACGCCGTCGTCATCTCCACGCCCGATCATCTCCACGCCACGATTGCGAGCATGGCCATCCAGATGGGCAAGCACGTCTATTGCCAGAAGCCGTTGACTCAGACGATCTATGAGGCCCGACTGCTCCGCCGGCTGGCCAAGGAATACAACGTGGCGACCCAGATGGGTAACCAGGGCAGCGCCGAGAACGGCCTGCGCCGCGCCGTCGAGGTCGTCCAGGCCGGCTTTATCGGCCCGGTACGGCAGGTCTATGTGTGGAGCAACCGCCCCGTTTGGCCCCAGGGCATGGATCGGCCCGCCGGCCAGGATCCAGTCCCTGCCAACCTGGATTGGGATCTCTGGCTGGGGCCGGCGCCGTTCCGTCCCTTCAAGCTGGAGCAGGATGAAAAGGCGTCCGCCGAAGCCCCGAACAAGCCCAGGGGCAAGGGCAAGCCGCACCGGGGGGTGTATCATCCCTTCAATTGGCGGGGCTGGCAGGACTTCGGCACCGGCGCGCTGGGGGATATGGCCTGCCACACGGTGAACATGCCGTTTCGCGCGCTCAAGCTGGGCTACCCTGTGGAGGTGGAGGCGGAGTCTTCGGGGATCAACAAGGAGACCTATCCGCTCAAGTCGAAGATCCGGTTCGAGTTCCCAGCCCGGGAAGGCCAGCCGCCCGTCACGTTGTGGTGGTTCGATGGCGGCAACGCCAAGGCTGACAGCCCCTACCGTCACGATGGCAGCAACAAGCCGCCCAAGGAGGTCACGGGCGACGTCCAGGAGCTGCTGGACAAGGTTCCCGGCAGCGGATGCCTGCTGATCGGCGACAAGGGGACGGTCTTCTCGCCTGATGACTACGGCACGCAGTTTTTCGTCAAGCTCAAGGATGAGAAGGAGTTTGTGGATTCGAAGACTCACGAGGGCGTCAAGGCCATCCCGCAGGTGATTCCGCGCAATGCTTTCGAGGGGAATTCGGCGGATATCCGCCATCACCTGGAATGGATCGCGGCCTGCAAAGGGGGAAAGCCCGGCTACTCGGACTTCGACATTGCCGCCTACCTCACCGAGATCATCCTGCTGGGCTGCGTGGCCTTACGCGCGGGCAAGAAGATCGAGTGGGACGGCCCAAAGATGGTGGCGACAAATGCTCCTGAAGCCGCCCGGTTCCTCCGGCGCGAGCCGCGCAAGGGCTGGAAGCTGTAGCAGGCTTCAAGAGCCAGGTGCTTCGCATCCACCTCGTGAGGGGCTACGGGTCGGCCTTTAATGATCGGCGGCGATGGGGTCGGCCGCGGCTTGAGCTTGCGCGGCAGGCTGCTTGGGGGAGTGGCGCATTTTGCCGGCTTTCCAGTCGCTGACATAGCCCGCGGTTGAATCCTGCGCTTGCTTCATGCGCGCCAGCGCTGAGTCCCGCATGGCCGGGTCGAGCAGGGAGTGGTTTTTCGCCGCGCAGGTCTCCACCTCGTCCGAGAAAGCGCGCCACTGGGCCAGGCGCTGCTGCGCTTCGGCCAACTGGGCGTCCGTGATGGAGCCGCCGGCGGTTTGTTGGGACAGCCAAACCTGGAACTGCACATAGGCGTCGCTCCAGGCCCGGGCCGGCTTGTCGCAACCGGGACCAAAGATGGCGCGGAAGATGACCCGGTCGGCTTCGGCCTGGTCGAATTCGCCGGGGCTGAAGGCGAAGAGGCCGCTCAAGGCGGCATGGTAGGGGTGGCTGGCGGTGCAGGGGTAGTAGCCCTGGTATCGCTCCGGCAGGCTGTGCAGGTCATGCCACGCTTTCCCGGGAATCGGCACTACGGTGCCGTTGCTGAGAACGCCGATCCCGGTTTTCCAGCCCACCTCGAAGCGGGCGAAATCGGGTGCGGCGAAGGACTTGACGCCGGGGATGGAGAGCTTCATTTCGGGCGTGGTCGGCCAGTTGTGGGAAATATGATAGACGGTGCGCAGCCCGTTGTACCACCAGACCCGGTTGGTGATTCCGACCTCGTCAAGCAGGGCGGTCTTGTCGGCGGCAAACTCGCAGTAGTACATGGCGGTCTGTTCCCGGACCTTCCGCGAAGCGCCGATCTCGCGGAAGAAGTCCTTATCGGGCATCTCCTTGTAGCGGCTTTCGGAGTAGTGGGGAGGGCACCACAGGATGAGCGGGCGGCCGGGGGATTGAGCGGCCACGGCGCAGAGTGCGTCCAGCACATGGGTGATCTCCCGGGGGAGGCTGTTCGTGCCAAACCGCTCGCGGCAGCGGTCGCAGTGCCCGCGGCACCGGTCGTGGGGCAGATCGTCCCAAAGCGCCGAGACGCCATCGCCGCCAAGCTGCATGAAGTTTCTGAACTCTTCCGCGCACCTGGCCACAGCGCTTTCGTCGGCGGCGCAGAGGTTGCGCACTCCCAGTCCGCGGACCACGCGGATGCCGCGCTTGTGCGCCTCGGCCAGGTAAGCTTTGAGCGCGGAGTCCGGCAGATGGCCGACGTGCGCCACGTTCATGCGCCACCGCGCCCACCAATCCAGCGACGGAATGGCCTCCTCGGGGCGGGAGATGTGATCGCTTCCGCCCAAACCGCGCGAGAAGCGGATGGCCAGCGCAGGGGCGTCATGGACCTGGCCGAGCGGGGTGGATACCGCCCCGTCCGGCGCAGCGCGCAGGGAATCCATCCAGGCGCACGCGCCGTACCAGGTGCCCACGTCGGTGTCAGCAGCAATGACAACGCGCCAGGGTTTGGCCTGGGCGAGGATGTGGTAGGCATCGGGCGGCAAGTCACGAGGGGAGGCCAGGCGGTTCTTCCGGCACCATGCGGCCAGGGGCACCGATTTGCCGGGCTGGCCCAGGACAATGATGCCGGTGTTGCAGGGCGCGGCTTTGAAAGGGTCCTTTACACCGGTGTCCACGCTGGCCTGCAGCCCGTAAAGGGCGCGCAGCTCTGCGACGATACGCTCCGCGGCGTAGGTGAGGGTGGGCGACCCGGCATCGCAGCTCCGCACAAGAATGGTTGAGGGCACGGGTGCCATTTCACGGCCGGAGGCGGGAAGCCCCAGGAACGGGAGGCAGGCCAGGAATCGGAGGATAGCGGGCACGAAGGATTTCAAAACATTGAAAGTGTTGCTCACGGTGGATAGGAGACGGCCGGATTCCTCGGGGCCGAGGCCCGGAACTGGACCCAGGCAGCGTCGCGAGGGCTCATCGCGCCAATCTGCGGCGGGTGCGCCGCCAGCGTGGCGGGATCCAGCCACCGCTTGGTTTCCGCGTGCCCGTCGGCGAACGAGAAGCCGCAGGCGCCGTTGTGATAATTGGCCGGCATATTGCCCCAGCCGGAGTGAGTGGTCAGGTTCACCAGGAAATAGCCGTCATCAATATGATCGGGGTGCTCGTCCACAAAGACAAACGCTCCGGCAGGCGGCGGCCGGACGATGTCGGAATACCTGCGGTAGGTGAAATACGTCTTTTCCGTGAGAGCGGTGTAGGCGCTGTTGCCGTTCATGTTGCCGTTCATGGACACGCTCCGCACGCGGGGGTATTCCTTTCCATCCGACTCGAACGCCGTACTGCGGTCGGCAGGGCACTTGTAGATCGGGAGCGACTTGCTGTAATCCCAAAGCAGACCCTGCTTAATCAGGTTCACATTGGTGGCATCGTCGGCCGTCTTCAGCCATCCCATGACCCAGCCCGTCGGTTCAGCCGGGAGGCTGGAGTTGTTATAGACGAGCCGGTCCTCATGGTCATTCGCATACATGTGCCAGGCAATCTGGAGCTGCTTCAGGTTGTTCAGGCACGCGATGCCCTGCCCTTTGGCTTTGGCCTTGGTGAGGGCCGGCAGCAGCAAGGCTGCCAGGATCGCGATGATCGCGATGACCACCAGCAGTTCGATGAGGGTGAACCCCGTGAGGCGGTCCCACTTGGAACGCCGCCCGGGATGATCAGGGGCGTGTTTTCTCATAACCCGGCTTTGTATCGTTGGGTGTGTGTCTTTAGTAACCATCCGACAATTATCACATTTATTAAGCCTTTCGGCTTGTCTGAAATCATGGGGGAATGCCCGGCGAGCTGTCATCATTGGTTTCTGCACGGCTGTTTGAAATTTGTGCACCCAGATGCCGTGCGATCTGAGGGCCAGAGTTCGATTAGAGCCGGAGAAAGATCTTCCGCTGGTAGAGGAAACGGACCAGGGCGAACATCAGGGTCACCGCCACCAGCGAGACGAGCAGGTGTCCGGCGTCGCCGAGGGCGTGCTGGACCGAACCGCCGACCAGGCGTTTGGCCAGGTTGCCGAAGCTCACCAGGCTGGAGACCAGGTAGATGGTGATGGGGTTCATGCCGATCCAGACAAAAGGCAGGCACCAGCGGCGCCATTGCCAGATTTCGATCATCTGGTAGAAGGCGCCCAGGAGCAGGCAGCCGTAGCCGCCGGCAATCAGGACATAGGAAGAAGTCCACAGCTTCTTGATGATGGGGAACTCGAGTCCCCAAAGGAATCCGCAGGCCACGCCCATGGTGCCGGCGCCGAGCAGGCACAAAACCTTTCGCCGGTCGGAGACGGCCTCGTTCCTGAGGAATAGGCCGGCGAAGACCCCGAGGAAGCAGGTGGCAATAGCCGGCAGCGTGCTCAGCAGGCCCTCGGGATCGTAAGCGCCGTTTAACCTGCGGCCGGGCAGGTATTGAAAATCAATCTGATGGGTGAGATTGAGCCCGTCCTCAAACCGACCGCGGACCCGATTGGTGGTGCTGTAGAAGAGGGCGGCGGTTTCCGCGCTGCCCGAGTCGAGGTGGAGTTCCTTGAGGTGCTGACGGGAGAGGCTGAAATCACGAATCGACGTGAACGAGACCAGCGCCCAATAACCCAGGAGGAGGGCGGCGCACACGACGACCAGGCCGCGGAGGCGGAAGGCGCAAAAGAGCACGCTGGCGCCCAGATAGCAGATGGCAATGCGCTGCAGCACCCCAAGCCAGCGGATATGGTCGAAGCCATCGGAAAGCCCGCCATAATACAACAGGCCGAAAGCGTAAAGCGCCAGGCTGCGGAGCAGAATACGTTTCAGGGCCTGGGCTTTGCCGCCGCGTTCGATGGCCCGGCTGAGCGAGAAAACGAGGGAAACGCCAACAATGAAGACGAAGAGCGGAAAGATCAGGTCGTAAAAGGCCACCCCGCCCCAGTTCTTATGATGCATCTGCCCGGCAAGCAGGTGAAGAGGGGCGATGGGCCAGGCTTTGTAGAGCGCCTGGATGAGCTCCTCCCCGCCGACAATCCAGAACATGTCAAACCCGCGCAAGGCATCGAGGGAGAGGAGGCGGCGTGAGGTGGGTTGAGCCGGGGGCGGTGGCTGAGGGGGAGGTGTGGGAGCGGTGCTCATGGGTGAAGGGATGCGGTCGGGGGTTGCGATTGAGCGGCAGCCTGGGTCTAATCTCCGCGAACCTCTGCGCCTCTGCGTTAAAGTTTCGCAGCCTGCGATTAAATCGGGGCATAGCAGTGCAGAGAGTTGCAGAGGGACGCAGAGGCTTCATCTTCTCTGCGTTCAAGCCTGGTTTGGTCCTGGCTGCGGCCTGGCCGTGCTGCCGTCGCACTACCGCGAGTTGGCAGGGCAGCATGTGAGGCAAGCAAGGCTTGCCGTTCATGGTTTGGAACCGGTCGCCTTCTTCTGGCGGCAGCAGGCCGGGAGATCCAATGGCACGGTGAACTGGTGTTTCGGCTCGGTCTGAAACTCCTTGAGCGCGGGGGAATAGGTGCTGGCCTGGATTTCTCCCTTGGCTGGGTCGAACCGGAGCAAGCGTAGCCAGCCATCCCCTCCATTGTGCCACTTCTGGTAATCGGCCAGCATCTCCACCACGCGCGCCCCAACGTTGTTCGTGGACACCTGGTGATAGGAAACGGTTCGCTGGTGATGCCCGCACAGAACCAGGAAGATTTGCGGGTGATCGCGAATCAGCTTGTCCCACACCTCCATGGCGGAGTTTCCTCCCTTGGCAACATCCTGGTTGTAACCGTTGGTGCTGGTCGTCCCGTTGAGGTAGCTGTGGGTGGTGATGATTGCGGCGCGTGTCGGGTGGGTGCGGAGCACGTCTTTGGCCCAATCAATGGCGAAGTCCGGTATGTCCAATTCCAGGTGCAGGGCCACGAAGTCAATGCCGCCGCCGGAAAAGAGCTGATAGGTGTTCAGGCCATTCTTTGAGGCGCCGCCAAACCAGGGGTAGCTGCGGAACCGCTGCGGGCCGAAGTATTGCAGGAAGGCGGTCGCCTGGTCCGGCTTGCAGGCCGTATTGTCAAAGTCGTGGTTGCCGATTGCCACTCCCCACGGGACTACTCCGTCCAGCACGGACATCGCCTTGTTCGCCACCACCCACTGGTTCGTGTCCTTCTTGCGGTCGTTGACGACATCGCCGACATGGGTGACGAAGACGATGTTCTCCTTGTCGCGGTTCTCCTTGATC
>JAPLUA010000351.1 GCA_026397855.1 Verrucomicrobiota bacterium
CGGCCACTGACTATGTGGCCCCGCGCAACGCACGGGAGCAAGAACTCGCAGAGATTTGGCAGGCGGTGCTACGGCGAGAGCGGGTGGGCGTTCATGATGACTTCTTCGCCCTCGGAGGGCATTCCCTGTTGGCGGTGCGGCTGGCCACGGAAATCGACAAATTATTAGGCTGCAAGCTGCCTATTGCGGCGCTCTTCCAATCGCCCACGATTGAATCGCTGGCCCGAAGGCTCACCGATGATAATTGGGCACCCGCATGGAGGTCGCTTGTGCCGCTACAACCGCAAGGCGGCAAGCCTCCGTTGTTCTTTGTACATGGCTGGGGTGGCGACGTTTATGGCTTTTTGGAGTTGGCCAAACTTCTGCCATCGGACCAACCCTGTTATGGCATTCAGGCTGTGGGATTGGACGGCCGGTCAGCCCGACATACACAGGTCGAGGAGATGGCTGCCTACTACATTAAGGAGATCGTTTCTTTCCAGCCTCACGGGCCAATCTATTTGGCTGGCTTCTCTATGGGCGGAATAATTGCTTTCGAGATCGCACGGCAGCTTCACCGAAAGGGACGGCGTGTAGCCATGCTTGCTCTGATTGACACTTATCCAACCGGGCAGATCCCGTGGTTTTTCTACGGATTGCTGCTGATTCCCAGACTTCAATTCCATATAAGACGCTGGTGCCAATTGCCGGTCCGGGAGCAGCTCAATTACTGGCAGGGCCGCTGGAAAATGTTCAAGGTCTTGCTTAATCGGAACCGTGCTAAGCCTTCTCCGATAACAACCGTTTTAGAGCCTGCCGTCGAAAAGCCTGAAATTCCCGGCTTCCATGATTATTATCATGCCATCGCTTCGGCGTATCAACTCCGGCCGTATTCCGGTTCGGCAGATGCGTTCGTTAGCGAAAAGGCCAAGCCCGAATGGCGATGGTATTGGCGATACCTGGCCCGCGGGGGAGTTTCTTTTCATCCGGTTACGGGCGATCACATGCAGGTTATGTTTTCCCCGGATCATCGGGCCAAACTGGCCCACACATTGACCGCCGTGCTGCACCAAAGGCAGGAGAGTGAACAAGCCCGTCAGGCTAACCGCTGAACACTCCCCCTCGCGGACCCTGGCCGCATACCAGGGAAGGCTATTCGTGCACATGCACCATCGTCTTGACCGCATGGTTTCCGGAAGTCATTGACTGGAAGAGCGCGGGCAGTTCGCCCAGCGAGCATTCGCGATCCACAAAATCCCGCGCCCGGACCACGCCCGCCTCAATGAAGCCCAGCGCCTGCCGGATGGTCCTCGGCGTGTGGTGGAAGCTCGCCAGCAGCTTGAGATTGGAATAGTGAATGCGCGCGGTGTCGATCGACACCGTCGTGCCATTCGGACAGCCCCCGAAGAAATTGACCGTCCCCCCCTTGCGCACGAGGCGCACGGCCGCTTCCCAGGTCTCGGGCTTTCCGACGGCCTCGATCACGACATCGAAGATGGCGCCTTGCGGGATGCCGGATGCCAGGTCGCCATGGCCGCTCACATCGAGGACCTGTTCCGCCCCGAGACGCCGGGCGGTCGCCAGGCGCTGGGTGCCCCGGCCGAGCACCGTTACCAGGCAGCCCAAGTGCCTGGCCACCGCCACGAACATCAGGCCGATCGGCCCTGCGCCGATCACCAGCACGCGCTGGCCCGCGCGCAGTTGCGTGTCTTCAATCCCCTGCGCCACGCACGCAAGAGGCTCCGTCAGCGCGGCATCCCGGAAATCCGTGCCCGCTTTGAGTCGCAGCAGGTTTTTCTGCACCAACCGCGCGGGGATGACGATGGAGCCGGCGTAGGCGCCGTTGAGAAAGAGCAGGTCGTCGCACAGGTTCTCCTGCCGGTTGCTGCAATAGAAGCATTCGCCGCAGGGTGCCGAGTTGGCGGCCACTACGCGATCCCCCACGCGCCACCCGGTCACGCCCGGCACCAGCTCGGAAATCACCCCGGCAAACTCGTGCCCGAACGTCGCGGGCGGAACGATCATGCGGGCATGGTAGCCTCGCTTGTACACCTTGAGGTCGGTCCCGCAGGTCAGGGCAACCTCGATGCGAACCCGCACCTCACCCGACCGCAACGGCGGCGAGCTGACTTCTTCGACGCGAACGTCTTTCTTGCCGTGGAGGACTGCCGCTCTCATATCTGTCTTCTCTTATACCAGCCCCGGCCGCGGAGTGCAGCCCTTTCTTTCCCTTTCTTTCCGGACCCACCCTCGCCGAGTGCGCGTTTTTGGTTGCCGAACATGGCCCGCAAGCCTACCAGTCTGGGTATGAAAGAAATGACAGCTATTTGCCGGGCTGCGATTGCGCTCTGGCTGGTTCCCCTCGCGGCCCAGGCGTGGAGTGCCGCGGGCCACCAGGTCATCGCCGCCGAGGCCTATCGCGAACTGACGCCGGACCTGCAGAAGAAAGCCCTCCAACTGCTCCAGTCGCATCCCCAGTACGGAAAGTGGAAGGAGTCCCTCGACGGCGACACCGAAGGCCTTGATTTCGGCATGCGGATCTTCATGCGCGCAAGCACCTGGCCGGATGAAATCCGCCGGCGGGAAAGCCAATACAACCATCCCAAGTGGCATTACATTGATTACCCCCTCAAACCCTCCCGGTTTTCCGTGGTCCCCGATGCCTCTCCCGATAATAATATTGTCCGCGCCGTGGAGCAGTGTGAGAAGATCCTGTCCGACCGCCATGCATCCCCGGAAGAGCGCGCCGCCTGCCTGTCGTGGCAGATTCATCTGATTGGCGATTTGCACCAGCCGCTTCATTGCTCCTCCCTGTTCGACACGGCGCATCCCAAGGGCGACAAAGGCGGGAATGACTTCTTTGTGAAACCCGCGGCCCGGGGCATTTCCCTGCACAGCTTCTGGGACGGATTGCTGGGAACCTCCGGCAGCGCCCGGAACCATTACAATTACGCCATCGCAATCCAGGCCGACCACCCGCGCAAGTCGCTCAAGGAGCTGAAGAAATCCAGGACACCAAAGGGCTGGAGCCTGGGCAGCCGGAGCCTCGCCGTGGAGAAGGCCTATCTGCACGGAAATCTGAACGGTGGTGTGAGCAAGGAAACCGCCCCGGACCTGCCGGAGGGCTACACCAAGGCGGCTAAAGCGGCAG
>JAPLUA010000127.1 GCA_026397855.1 Verrucomicrobiota bacterium
CGGAAACCTTCCGGCGGACCGTAGTCGGCTCCCACAAGGAGCGCCCGGAGCTCGCCAGCGGCTCCGAGCACACCGTCTGGTTCGACAACGCCACCAAACGCGTGATCAAGCTCACCCACCCCGACTTGGCCGGTGACGGCAGCGTCGGGCAATCGGACCTCATCGGCTACCTCAAGAGCCTCGACCTCCAGAACCAGCTCTTTCAGGATGACATCCGCCTGGAAGGCATCGTCTCACTCGATGGGCAGTTCCCCCAGGTCGTCATATCCCAGCCCTTCGTCAAAGGACGGGAGGCCACCGCCGCGGAAATATCCATGTTCATGGAGCAGCGCGGCTTTCGTTCCAAGGATGGAGCCTGGCACAACGGGACCGTGACAGTTTCCGACGCCGTGAGGCACAACGTGATGGCTGCGGACACCCGCGACGGCAGCGTAACCGTCGTCCCCTTCGACCTCCAGGTATCGGAGCTATCATCCTGAAGCCGGCAGTTGATTTAACCGCAGAGAACGCAAAGATCGCAAAGAGAAGCAGTTATGAATTGATTGCGGATGTGTTCTTTGAACCCCCAGCGCGGTTTGCCGCGGCCCTGCCTCTCCAGTCGCGTTCCTGCGCAACAAATCCCAGCCGCGGACCACCCGGCGCCCCTGTAGCCTCCCCCTGGCTCCGCCCCGCGGCTCAGACCCCTCACGGTTGCCACGCGTAAATGAGCCGGTTGCTGGCGCTCACGGCCCACATATTCTCCGGCCACACCGTGGCGCCGTAGCGCATATAGCGCGCGCCGCCATCCGCCACGGCGAAGTTGGAGCCGCCGGAATTCCGCCGCCTCTGCACCACGGAATGGCACCCTTGTTCGATCTGGTCCATGTCGTTGCCTACGCCCTGGTCCAGATCTACAAAATACTGGGCTGATTCATTCTTTTTCTCCCCGAACATGAGGGTCTCCGATGGGTAGATGATCACGCTTTCCTTGAGGGAGTTGGTGGTAATGGTCGCGTTGGCGAAGTAGTTATTCCACCCGTTGATCATGTAGCTGCGGTTGGCCCGATCGGCCGCGGTCGTTGCCATGGCGGGGTCCGTCTGGGTCGAGGGTGGTCCCCGCTGCGCGTCGGCGGGGCACAGGAGCACGTTCGTGGTCTGGTAATAGGGCAGCAGCTGCGTCGGCCACCGCGGCCGGGAGCGCGGCGGATACAGCCCATCATTGTCGTCGGCATACATCTTTACCGACAGCTCTACTTGCTTGAGATTGTTGACGCATTTGATGCGGTAAGCCGCCTCCTTTGCCCGGGCCAGCGCGGGCAGAAGCATGCTCGCCAGGATGGCGATGATGGCGATGACGACCAGCAGTTCGATCAGGGTGAAGGCGCCGCGAGCGACGCCATAATCCTCAGCCCGGCACACTTCCCGTTGCCTGCATTGGCCGTTCGGGCGCCGACCGTATCGAATCCGATTCATTCCTGTGCTCTTACCATGCAGCCATGCACCACGCAACCACGCAGATCCCGCCCCCACTGATGGCAGAATGCCGGCGCTCCGATAACGCGAGTTGCGCCTTCCTCCCAGGACGGCTGACAAAGTGGAGGCCAAAACCTTGTAGGCGCGCCACGGCGAAATTGGATTTGAAAACTGCGGGAATGGGCACTAATGTGCGCGGCTTAAAGACCCGAATTGATATTGAACGAATATGAGTGTCCTGATTGTCGGCTCGACGGCATTGGATTCGATTAAAACGCCCGGGCGGGAACATCCGCGGCTGCTGGGGGGATCGGCCAGCCATGCGGCGGTGGCGGCCAGCTTTTTCAGCCCGGCCAGGATGGTCGGGGTGGTGGGCACCGATTTTCCCCGCCGTTACATCCAGCTCTATGAGCGGCACGGAATTGACCTGGCTGGATTGCAGCGGTTGCCGGGGAAAACCTTCCATTGGTCCGGCGAGTATGAGGCCAACATGAACAACCGGCGCACCCTGTTGACCGAGTTGGGTGTTTTCGAGCAGTTCAACCCGGTGCTGCCGGCCGAGTTTCAGCGGGCGCCATTCGTGCTGCTGGCCAATATCGCCCCGGCGCTCCAGCACCACGTGCTGGACCAGGTGCGGCGCCCCCGGTTTGTCGTGGCGGATACCATGGACCTGTGGCTGAACGTCGCGCTGCCGGATTTGATGCGGCTGCTGCCGAGGCTCGATGCCTTTGTGCTCAACGACAGCGAAGCGCGGCAGTTGACCAAAACGGATAATCTCCTGGCCGCGCTGCGAAAGATTCACCAGTTCGGCCCCCGGTATGTGGTCATCAAGCAGGGTTCCCACGGCTCGGTGTTGTCCGGGCCGCGCGGCCTTTTCATCTGCCCGGCCTATCCATTGCGCCGGGTGGTGGACCCGACTGGCGCCGGCGATTCGTTTGTGGGGGCAATGATGGGATACCTGGCTGCTGCGAAAGGGCCGGTGGATGCCCACATCCGCCGGGCTATGGTTTACGGCAGCGTTGTTGCCTCATTCTGCTGCGAGGGTTTCGGGCTTGAGCGCACCACCAAGACCACCCGACCGGAGATCGAGAAGCGTGTGCGGGAGATCGAGGGAATGACGAAATTTTAGA
>JAPLUA010000017.1 GCA_026397855.1 Verrucomicrobiota bacterium
CGGCCCGTATTTATATCGGTGGTTCTGGTCCTCACGCTGAAGCTGCTTTTCGGCAAGTAAGTTTCCGGCGCCCCGAGTTATGGAGCTTTCTCCGGGCGTCCGTCAGACCTGTCGGACATGTCGGACTTGTCTGATGCGCCCATCGCCAGCGTCCCCTTGCAGTCCGGATAGCTTGAGCAACCCCAGAAAGGTTGGTTGGCTCTTGGGCCTTTCCGTGCGATGCGCTGGATCATCGGCTGGCCACACACCGGGCAGGAGGGTTTATCGGACCTGTCAGACAAGTCGGACGTTCTTCGCTGCCTTCGCTGATGTTCCGCACCCCGCTGCGCGCCGCCTGCACCATCTGGTCGCTCATGCGGCGGTCCTGCGCATAGAACCGTCGGCAGAACACCACCGTGGCGTCATACACCGCCTCTGCTACCTTGTAGCTCCTCAGTTTCCGGTAACCGCCGTGCGGCAGGAACGGGCTGTCAGGCGAGTTCATGGCGTGAGGTTACTATCGCGGCAGTGGTTCCGACAAGTCCGACTCGTCTGACCTGTCAGACTTCTCAAACGAAACCCATGTCATGCGCTACTTGTCCAGCTCGTGTTCGCCGCGCCCCGAAAACCCTTGCCGCCCGCCTTGGAGGCATCATATTGATGCGGTGAACAAGCGGCTTTGGTGTGCTCCCGGCAGTCCGCGGATGGCCGGGCATGTTGCTGCCTTTCGGGGCAGACTGTTTTGCCTGCAGGCGTCCCGATTGTTCCGGCTGCCATGAGAATTGCGCTGCTGACGACCGATAACCGCGAGGATTATAAGGATTACGGGGCGAGCCTTCCCTATTTTGGCACCGCGCCGGAAGCGCTGCTCCAGGGATTTGCGCTCCTGCCCGCGGTGGAGGTCCACGTCGTGTCCTGCGCGCAGCAGCCGGTGGCGGCGCCGGAGAAGCTGGCTGCGAATATCTTCTTTCACAGCCTCGTGGTGCCCAAGTTGGGCTGGATGCGGACGGCCTACCAGGGTTGCATCCGGGCCGTGCGGCAGAAACTCATGGCGATTCAGCCCGACATCGTGCACGGCCAGGGGACGGAACGCGACTGTGCCATCAGCGCCGTGTTCTCGGGGTATCCGAACGTCCTGACGGTCCACGGCAACATGCGGTGCATCGCCCGGGTGACGAAGGCCCGGATGTTTTCCTACTGGTGGCTGGCTGCGCGGCTGGAAGAGTTTACCCTGCCTCGGTCGCGGGGAGTGTTTTGTCTCGCGCGCCACACGCAGGCCGCGGTATCCAGCCTTGCCAAACAGACCTGGGTGGTGCCAAACGCGGTGGATGCCGCTTTCTTTGAAGTTGCCGCCCAGCCGCGGCCGGGCGTCCCGCCGCAAATTCTGTGCGTGGGCAATGTCTGCCCGCTCAAAAATCAAAATGCGCTCATCCGCGCGCTGGACGCGCTCGCGGAGAAAATGGCCTTCCAGCTCGTATTCCTGGGCCGCGCCCAGCAAGGCGAAGCCTGCGCGGATGAGTTTTTCAGCCTGGTGCGGGCTCGACCCTGGTGCGCCTGGGGCGGGTTTGCCGATCGCGAAAAGCTGAGGGGCTGGTATCGCAAGGCGGCCCTGCTGGTGCTGCCGTCCCTCGAAGACAACTGCCCGATGGCGGTGCTGGAAGCCATGGCTGCCGGAGTGCCGGTGGTCGCGGCCAGGGTGGGCGGCGTCCCGGATTTGATCGAAGACGGCAAGACCGGATTCTTCTGCGAACCCCTGGATGGGGCCAGTATGCGCAGGGCTGTCGAGAAAGTGCTGGCTGCGCCTTCGGCAGCCCTGAATCTGGCCAGGCAGGCGAAATCGTGCGCCAGGGAGCGGTTTCACCCTGCGGTCATCGCCCGGCGGCATATCGAGATCTACCGGGATGTGCTGTACTACAACACGTAAACACGCTTGAACCGACCAACACCCATGGCTGACCTGCCCCGGATCTCGATCGTAACCCCGAGCTTCAACAGCGTGGCCACCATTGCCGCGACCATCCAGAGCGTGCTCGGGCAGGACTACGGGAATTGGGAACAGATCGTCGTGGACGGAGGTTCAACCGATGGAACCGTTGCCGTGCTCGAACGCTATCCCGGCCTGGTCTGGGTGTCCGAGAAGGATGAAGGGCATTACCACGCGATGAACAAAGGCATCGCCCGGGCCACGGGGGACGTGGTGGTCATTCTCAATGCCGATGACTGTTTCCGCCCGGGCGCGTTGCGCAAAGTGGCGGAGGCCTTCCGGAAGAATCCCGGATGGGATGCGCTGTTCGGTGATGTGGTGTTTGTGGATGGCGCCGGACAGGAGATCTACCGCCGCCAAGAGGCTGTCTATGACTACAAGGTGCTGCTCTACGGGGTGGACTACATCTGCCACCAGACCCTGTTCGTGCGCAAGGCGGCCTACGACCGGCTTGGCGGCTACCGGCACAAGGAGTTCCTGAACTCGGCGGACTACGAATTCAAACTCCGGCTCGGTCGCGAGGGCTGTCGGGTGGGGCATCTGCCGGAGCTGCTCGTGGACTACCGCTACCATGCCCAGGGCCAGTCCGCCGATCTGCGGATTATCCGCAACATGATCCAGGAGGCCATCCTCATCCGGCGAGAGCACGGCAACCCTGGCGGCTGGCGCGGCTCCTGCCTCCGCATCGTGTTCAAGGCCAGGCGCCAGCTCCAGAAACTGCGTTACCGCCGCAAATGCGACATCATCCCCGGCACCTGGCGGCTTAAATCGCACCTGCGCGACAAGACGCAATTCTCCTCCAACGCCGGCCTGGACAAGCTTTGAGCGCGCAAAGGAAGTTCAGTTGGAAACGCAAAGGTGCGAGGCAGCCCGTCTGAGCTGGCCGACCCTGCGCCAACGGGGGCATTCGGCTCGTCTTGCCGGGCGGGAGCCGGCGCTGTCAGGCCCCGGGCGCCCTAATCGGATGAGTTTGCCTCCGAGCTTGTCCCGGCAGGGCGGATTTCAAGAAAGCCGTGCAGTTGCCGGATGCGGGTGGGATGGCGCATTTTGCGCAGGGCCTTGGCCTCAATCTGGCGGATGCGCTCGCGGGTGACGGTAAACTGCTTGCCGACCTCTTCCAGCGTGCGCGAATACCCGTCACCCAGGCCGAAGCGCAATTCCAGGACCTTCTGTTCCCGCTGGCTCAGGCTGGCGAGGACATCGCTCAGCTTTTCCTTCAACAAGCCGAAGCTCGTGACCTCAGCCGGGTTCTCGCTGGATTTGTCCTCGATGAAGTCGCCGAGACTGGTCTCGTCGCTGTCGCCGACCGGCGACTGGAGCGAAATAGGCTGCTGGGCCATTTTCAGCACGGCGCGGACGCGCGCCACCGGCTGCTCCATTTCATCGGCGATCTCCTCCGGGGATGGCTCGCGACCCAGGTCCTGGATCAGCCGCTTCTGCGTGCGCATCAGCTTGTTGATCACATCAATCATATGCACCGGGATGCGGATCGTGCGAGCCTGGTCTGCGATTGATCGCGTGATGGACTGGCGAATCCACCAGGTTGCATAGGTGGAAAACTTGTAGCCGCGCCGGTATTCGAATTTCTCGACCGCCTTCATCAGGCCGACGTTGCCCTCCTGGATCAGGTCCAGGAAAGACAGGCCGCGATTGATGTATTTCTTGGCGATGGAAATGACGAGCCGCAGGTTGGCCTCGACCATCTCGGTCTTGGCCTGGACTGCCTGGGCGGAAAACTCGTTCAACTGGTCGCACGCTTTGAGGCAGTCCTCCGACTTCATGCGCGCAAAGGCCTCGAGTGCCCCGATCTTGCGCCGTTCTGATTCAATGAGAGGCTCCGTCTGGGATCCGCGCCGCTGTTCCATCTCCCCGATGATGCGCTGGCTGGCCTTGATCTTGTCGCGGATGTTATCGGCGACCAGGGCCATCTCGTCCATGACCTTCTGCTTGTAGTAGAAGTTGTCGAACGTCTTGCGGAGCTTGTGATCGCGTTTCTGATAGCGGGCAAAGAGCCGGTCGCGCTCCGGCCCGTCGACGTGGGCCTGCCACCGGGCGTAGTTTTCATCCACCGTTTGATCGGCGGCGCGGACGGCTCGGATCAGCTTGCGGAGCGCCTTGAGATGCTTCTCCCGTGTGTCAATCTTCTTGTCCAGGACGACGCGGTCAAAGCGCTCCTTGGGCGGCACGGAGACGAGCTTTTCCGCCAGCGCGATGTGCTCCTTGGCGGCGAAGCCGAAGCCGTAGAGGATGCGTTTGACCTCGGCTTCAGCGGCTTCGATGCGCTTCGAAATCTCGACTTCCTGCTCGCGTGACAGCAGCGGCACCTGGCCCATCTGCTTGAGATACATGCGCACCGGATCATCCAGGATGTCCAATCGCCCCCGCTCTTCCTCCTCGACCTCCGGCTGCTTGACGCGGTCCACTTCCGCCTGGTCAACAATCTCGACCTCCAGGTTCCGCAGCTTGACGTAAATCTCGTCCAGTTGCTCGGGCGGGACGGGCAGATCCGGCAGGGCTTCGTGGATGTCGCCGTATGTGAGGTAGCCTTGTTCCTGCGCAAGCCGCACCAGTTCCTTGACCGTTTGCACAACATCAATGGCCGGCTGGCCGTTGCCAGGGATCGGGCCGTGACCCGTGGCATCCGCAAACGAGGCCGAAGGTTTGGAGTGGGAGGCCCGGTGTGTGGATCTGGAAGCTGGCTGCTTCCGCTTCGGGTCGCCAGGTTTCGACCCGGACCTGCTAGCCTTTGACTGCGCCATAGTGCTTCAAGCTAATCATCTAATACCGTGGAAAATTGAGGTGGTAATATGTGAAGCGGGAAAAACGGAGTCAAGCGGGTAAAGGCGCGCCATGGCCGAGAACGCCATGCCATGGAATTCGAACAATTGGCATCGGCCGGAGCATCTTACGCAAAGCAGACTATTGCACTCCCCGGAATCCCCTTCTACTTGCCCGCGGCGGGCGCCGCCGGCGCAGGGACGTAAATGACCCTCTCCGGCTGCGTCGGCAAGTAAGCGTTGCGCTGCGGAATGGCAGTGCGGTCGAACTTCGCGTAGTCCTTGATCGCCCCGACGTGGCCGATGTGCAGGGATTTGCGGAGGATGCCTTTTCCGCTCGGATTCGAGTCGCTGAACCGGCCTGAGCCGTAGCCGACGCCGTGCGAGCCCGAGAGGTTGGAGGAAAAGTACTTGAACCCGACGATCTTGTTCTGTTCATCACGATTCCACTCGATGAAAATGACCGCGTGGCCGCCCGGGGGGGTGGTGCTGTAGCTCAGGAAATCCCCGGGCCGCACCTGCTCGAGGTCGGTAACGGCATGGCCCAGGCCGTAGGAAGTAATGCCGCGCTGCTCGGAGTCGCCGGAGCCCTCGATATACCAAAACTGCAGCATGTTGAAGAGGTCGCTGAAGCTCATGCCGTTGAAGTCGTCCGGGTCCAGGCCCTTCTGGACGTTGCGCAGCTTCATCGCCCGGACAAAGACCTCGAAGGTGAACCCGCAGCAATAGCTGCAGCGCGAGCCGTCCGGGTAGGCCTTGGCCACGACCATGCCCTTGTACCACTGGTCCTGTGTCACGCCGTTGTAAATGTCGTA
>JAPLUA010000162.1 GCA_026397855.1 Verrucomicrobiota bacterium
CAGCTATGAGAACACTCTTACTCGGTATTGATAGCGGCACACAATCCACCAAGGTCCTGGTTGTTGATGCCCGCGGTGGCAAAGTCCTCGCCTCGGCAGCGGAGGCCTATGAGTTGATCCCCGGTCTGCCTCCCGGCGCCAAGGAACAGCATCCCCATGCCTGGCGGGATGCCACGGCCAACGCCATCCGCGGCGCGCTCCGCCAGGCCAAGGCAACCGCCGCCGAGGTCAAGGCCATCGGCGTCAGCGGCCAGCAGCACGGCTTTGTGCCGCTGGATAAAGACGGCGAGGTCATCCGACCGGCCAAGCTCTGGTGCGACACCTCCACGGCGGCTGAGTGCGAGGAGATCACGGGGAAGCTCGGGGGGCTCAAGAATGCCATCCGCGCACTCGGCAACGCGGTGCTGCCCGGCTTCACGGCGTCCAAGATTCTCTGGCTCAAGAAGCATGAGCCGAAGAACTACCGGCGCCTGGCCACGGTGCTGCTGCCGCACGACTACCTCAATTTCTGGCTGACGGGCGAGAAGTCCATGGAGTATGGCGACGCCAGCGGCACGGCCCTGCTGGACGTGCGAACGCGGAAGTGGTCCGGCGCCGCCTTGCGCGCGATTGATCCTGACCTGGAGGGCAAGCTGCCGCCCCTCAAGGGCAGCGATCAGCCCGCCGGCAAGCTGCAGCCTGCCACGGCTAAAATGCTCGGCTTGAACCCGGGCGTGCTCGTGAGCGCCGGCGGCGGCGACAACATGATGGGCGCGATTGGCACCGGCAACACCCGCCCGGGAGTTATTACCGCCAGCTTCGGCACGAGCGGCACCATCTACGCCTGCGCGGCCAGGCCGGTCGTGGATCCCCGGGGTGAAATCGCCGCGTTCTGCGACTCCACCAACCGCTGGCTGCCCCTGCTTTGCACCATGAATGTCACCGTCGCCACCGAAATGGTGCGCGAGGATTTCGGGTGGACGCACGAGAAGTTCGGGTCGGAAGCGGCGCGCATACCGGCGGGCTCGGGCGGCCTGCTGCTGCTGCCGTATTTCGAAGGCGAGCGCACCCCCAATGTGCCGGATGGCACGGGCGTCTGGTTCGGCGTGAACCAAAGAACATTCGAGGCCGGCCATTTTGCCCGGGCGTCCATGGAAGGCGTGACGCTGGGCATGAACTACGGCCTGCGGCGGCTGGCGGAACTGGGAGTGAAACCGACCCAGATCCGCGCGACGGGCGGCGGCGCAAAGTCGAAGGTCTGGCGGCAGATCATGGCGGATGTCTTCAACGCGGAAGTGGTTACCTTGAAAGTCAGCGAAGGCGCGGCCTACGGGGCAGCCTTACAGGCGCTCTGGTGCTGGCACCTGCAAGGGGGCGAAAAGGTGTCCATAAGCGACCTCACCGACCGGTATGTGCAGGCGAACCCCCGGGAGACGGCCCAGCCTGACCCGAAGCACGTTGCCATCTACCGCGAGCTGCAGGCGATCCAGGATGATATGTCTGCCGCGCTACGTGAGTCGTTCAGGCAGCACCGCCGGTTTTTGCTGCGGTAGCCCGCTATTGGCCGCCGTGGCGATTCAATTCGCGCTGAACGCGCTCCAGCAGTTGAATCCGGCCTGGTTTCCCGACCCGGCTTGATCAGGCCGGCTCGGTTTCCTTGACCAGCCTCCCCTGGAGGATAGGGATGGACATGCGGAGAAACACCGTATAGCAGAGGATCCCGAAGGCCCAGATCCCCAGGCATACCATGGTCTCGTTGAGCGAGGGGGAGTATTCCACCATCTCGCCCAGCGGCGTGGGAATGAACCCGGGCACGACCAGCCCCATCCCTTTCTCGATCCAGATGCCGACGATGGCCAGGACACAGGCGATGTTGAGGTAGCGCAGGCTCTTGCTCAAAGGCAGCACTAGCAGCGCCATCGAGACGAGATTGAAGGCGATGGCGGTCCAAATCCAGGGCACCAGCGCGTGGTAGCCGTGCAGCCCGAAGAAGAGGTACTGCGAGGAGGCCACATGCGATGTGCGGGTGTAGAACTCCTTGAAGATTTCATTCACCAGCAGGAAGACGTTGATGAGCATGGACACCTGCACGATGCTGCGCAGCGTCAGCAGCGCCCGGTCGTGGATCTGGTAGTCGGTCACCCGCCGGATGACCTGCAGCGCCAGGATGATCAGCGAGGGCCCCGCCGTGAAGGCCGATGCCAGGAACCGCGGGCCGACGATGGATGAGTTCCAGAAGGGCCGCCCGCCCAGGCCGACATACAGGAAGGCAGTCACGGTATGGATGGAGACCGCCCAGGCAATGGCCAGGAACACGAAGGGAATGTAGAACCACTTGGACGGACGCAGGCCCAGGTACCGGCAATAGAGCAGGTAACCGCATATATGCACGTTGAGCAGCAAATAGCCGTTCAGCACGATCACGTCCCAACTGAGCATCGAGCCCGGGAAGTTGAACTGGCCGACGCCGGGAATCAGGTGCCAGAACCGATCCGGCCGCCCCAGGTCCACCGTCACAAACGCCAGGCACATCAGGATGGCCGCCACCGCCAGCAGTTCGCCGAAGATCACCAGGTCGTGCAGCGCCTTGTTGTCATAAATATAGACCGGGATCACCAGCATCGCCGCCGCCGCCGCAACGCCCACCATGAACGTGAAGTTGGCGATATACACGCCCCAGGATACCTGGTCGCTCATGCCGGTCACGATGAGCCCGTTGACGAACTGCCGCGCATAGGCGTTGATGCCCAGCAGGATGACGATGCTCAGGAAACCCATCCACGCGTAGTAACGCCAGTCGCCCACAAAGGCGATGCGTCCGCACCGCACGAGGAAAACCAGGTAATTTCGTATCTTGTCCCCAAGGCTCATACGTCGAAGTAGTAGAAAAATCGTGGTGAGGTCCCGAGTTCCTCTTTGAGTTGGATGAACACCCGCTTGGTTCTCAGGATGTAGGC
>JAPLUA010000044.1 GCA_026397855.1 Verrucomicrobiota bacterium
GCCTCGGCGCCGGCAAAACCTTTGCGGAGCATGATGGCCGTGTTCGGATGCACGATGATCTTGCCCGCGCGGCTGATGAGGTAGGCGATTTCATTGGTGCTTTCATTCCCGGTCTCCCCGAGGCGCGCGGCCTGCACCAGCTCGTGAATCCGGTCCAATGCCAGGTCCGCTCCCGCCACCCCCATGAAGTTTGTGGCCGGGTCAAACACCGGCGTGGTCAGGCTCACCATGCTGATATCGCCTCCCCCGTCGTCGAAGTAGGGCTCGGTGACATAGAATGCCCGCGAGTGTTTTGGCCCGGCGTACCACTCCTGCTGCGGGTCGTGGTAGTCGTAATCCAGAATCGTCAGCGCAGGCCATTTCTTGCGGTGCACCGCCACGCAGCCGCCCGGGTCCTTCCAGTCCTTGTCCTCGTAGGCAATGTAAACGCCATAGACTTCCCGCACCGGGTTTTGATGCAGCAGCTCCCGCAGATAGGCGGGCATCCCGGGGTCGGGGGTGCGCCCATAGGCCTCCTGACGGATGGCGATGTCCCGGGGCAGCATTCCGATCCGAGTGATGAAGTCATCCAGGCGATCGGCTGAGGCCCGGATCTCGGTGACCGCCTTGATGTTCGTCTGGCGCTCCAGCTCGACGCGGTTCATGTGGTAGCCGAACCACACGGTCAAGCCGAGCACGAGTCCGACAGCGCCCCCGACACTGAGCTGGAGCCGCCGCGCAATGCTGTGGTTAGAGAGCTGTAGTTTCATGCGGATACGATTTTCCGGCCACAATGGGTGCGCGCCCTTGTCTCTGGGGGGGCCGAAAAGCCCCGCGCCGTCCGGGTGGGCTGCCGGGTGCGGACGCTCGGACGGACGAAATCACTTCGTCGCGCTCCGGGGCTCCTCCGGCAACTGCCAGCCGCCGCCGAGAGCCTTGTAAAGCTGCACGACCGCAATCAGCTCGCTGGCCTGCGCCTGCGCCAGGGCGCGCTGGGTCGGATAGAGTTCCTGCTGGGCCTGCAGCACTTCGTAGTAGCTCGATTTGCCGTTTATGTAGCGGTCGGTGGCGATCTGAACGGAGGAGGACAGCGCCGAGGCTGCCTGCTCGTCGAAGACCCGCACCTCGGCGAGCTTCTGGCGCGAGATGAGTGCCGTGGAGACCTCCTGCAAGGCGGTCAGGACGCTCTGCTCGTAGGAGGCCTTCGCCTCGTCGAAGGCGGCCTTGCGAACTGCTTGGTCAGCGCCTCCAAAGCGGCCTTGGAGGCGCGGTATTGGGCGCGGAGCTGGCCGCCCTGGAAAATCGGGCCGGCCAAGGTGGCGCCGACGTTCCAGGCATTGGCGGAGCCGGCGGTGAAGGCGGAAAGCTCAGGGCTGACTTTGCCCAGGAAGGTGGTCAGGCCGATCTGCGGGAAGAAATTCGCCAGGTTGGCCCCGATGTTGGCGCTGGCAGCGATCAGCGATTGCTCGGAGGACATCACGTCCGGCCGGCGCTGCAGGAGCGCGCTGGGCAGGCCGGCCGGGATTTCCGGCGGCAGTTGCGGCTGAGCCAGCGGGGCGCCCCTCGGGATGGGACCGGGGCTGCGACCCAGGAGGACATTAATCTGGTTTTCCGTGGAGGCAATCTGCAGCTCGATTTGAGGAATGGCGGCGGCCGCGTTGGCCAGCGCCGCCGCGGCGCGATCGGTTTCGAGCCGCGAGGAGACCCCCTGGATCCGCTTTTCATTGAAGATCCGGTAGGTGCCCGAGTAGGCATTGGTGGCGGCGCGCTGGATCTGCAGCTCCTGGTCATACTGCAGGAGCTGGAAATAGGCGCCGGCCACATCGGCGACGAGCGTGATCATGACGCCGCGGCGGGCCTCGTCGGTGGCCAGATATTGCGCCCGTGCCGCCTGGCTCAGCCGGCGGATGCGGCCCCAGATGTCAATCTCCCAGGCGGCGTTGAGCGTCGCCAGGGCGGAGCTTTCGGTCATGCCATTCAGGCCGGAGGGGGAGTTGAAGGTTGCGTTGCGCCCCTGTCCGACGGAGCCATTGTAGCCGACTTGCGGGAACAGCGGCGCGCGTGCCGCAATCGCCTGCTGGCGCGACTGCTCGACCCGCGCCACCGCCTGGCGGAGGTCGTAGTTGTTGGTGAGCGAGGTGCGGATCAGGTCCTGCAAAACCGGGTCCTTGAACACCTGCCACCACGGCAGGTCGCCGAAGCAGTTGGTCGTCTGGCCGGCGGCGAAGCGGTAGCTGTCCGGGGATTCCACCGCCGGGCGCTTGTAATTCGGGCCGAGGGCGCAGCCGGCCACGAGGGCGGCGAAGGACAGGGCCAGGGCCAATGACGAGTGACGAATGACGAAACCAGGCTTGTTCATGGTCAATGCTCTCCTTGCAGGGCTCCGCCCGTCGGCGGTATCCCCCCGGGCGGGGTCGCTGGCACAGGCTTGCCGCCGCTCAGCTTCTCCACCATGTAGTAGGTCACCGGGATGAGAAAGATCGCGATGAAGCTCGCGGCCGTCATGCCGCCGATGACCGCAAAGCCCATGACCTGGCGCGAGAGCGCGCCGGCGCCGCTCGCCTTGGCCAGGGGAACGCAGCCCAGGATGAAGGCGAAGCTGGTCATCAGGATCGGGCGCAGCCGGAGCTTCGCGCCGTCGAGGGTGGCCTCCAGGAGCGGCTTGCCCTGGTCGTAATTCATCTTCGCAAACTCGACGATGAGGATGGCGTTCTTGGCCGCCAGGCCGATCAGCATCACCAGACCGATTTGGGCGTAGATGTTGTTCTCGTAATGGCCCACCATGAGGCCGGCGAACGCGCCGAAAACGGCGATGGGCGTTCCCAGGAGCACGCTGAACGGCAGGCTCCAGCTTTCATATTGGGCGGCGAGAATCAGAAAGACACAGAGCAGCGAGAACCCGAAGATGATCATGGGGGAGATGCCCTGCTGGGCTTTCTGTTCCTGGAAGCTCATTCCCAGGTAGTCATAACCCATGCCCGCAGGCATCGTCTGCGCGAACACTTCCTCAAGGGCCTTCATCGCCTGAGCCGAACTGACGCCGGGTTTCGTGGAGGCGTTAATCTGGGCGGACTCGTGGAGGTTGTAGCGCATGGTGAATTCCGGCCCCATGATGTTGGTGGTGCTGGTGACCGCCGCCAGCGGCACCATGTTGCTTGCGTTGTTGAGGACGTAGAACTGGCCGAGATTCTGCGCCTCGTTTCGGTAATCGCCTTCGGCCTGGACATAGACCTGCCACTGGCGGCCGAAGCGGTTGAAGTAATTCACGAAAGTACCGCCCATGAAACACTGCATCGTCTGGTAAACGTCCTGCAGTTTGACGCCCTGCTGCAGCACTTGATCCCGGTCCACGTTGACGTAGACCTGGGGCACGGATAAGAGGGCGGTGGTGAAGATGCTGGCCAGTTCGGGGCGCTTCTGCGCGGCCGCCAAAAATGTTTTCAGGTTCGGCCCCAGGAATTCGATCCCCTTGCCCGTCCGGTCTTCGAGGACAAAGGTTACGCCGCCGGAAGTGCCGACGCCCGGAATGGCCGGCGGTGGAAACGCGACTCTTTGATCGCCGAGTATTGCTCCTCGGGCTTCTTGCGTTTGGACCAATCCTCAAAGGTGATGAAGAAGAAGGCGCTGTAGGTATTGTTCACCCCGCTCAGCATGCTGTAGCCGAGGACCGAGGTATAATACTTGATGCCCGGCGTCTTCTTTAGAATTTCCTCCGCCTGCTTGACCACGTCATCGGTGCGCTGCAGCGATGCCGCATCCGGAAGCTGCACGCCGGCAAAGACGTAGCCTTGGTCTTCATCCGGCAGGAAGCTCGTTGGAATGGATTTGCCGAACAGGCCCGCCATCCCGGCCGCGCCCGCCAGCAGCAGCAGGGCGATTCCGCTCTTGTGGATCAGGAAACGGCAAATGCCCACGTAGCCGTCGGTGGCACGGCCAAACATGCGGTTGAACGCGTCAAAGAACTTCTGCAGCAGGCCGCCGCTCCTCTTCTTGGGCCGGAGCAGCAGGGCCGATAAGGCCGGCGACAGCGTCAAGGCGTTGAACGCCGAGATGATCACCGACACCGCGATCGTCACCGCGAACTGCTGGTAGAGCCGGCCCGTGATGCCGGGGATGAACGCCGTGGGCAGGAACACCGCGGCCAGAATGATCGCAATCGCGATGACCGGCCCGGAGACCTCCTCCATGCCCTTCAACGCGGCCTCCTTGGGCGAAAGGCCGTTTTCGATGTGGTGCTCCACGATCTCCACCACCACGATGGCGTCGTCCACCACCAGGCCGATCGCCAGCACCAGGCCGAAGAGCGAAAGCGTGTTGATGGAGAACCCGAACAGCGGGAACAGGGCGAAGGTGCCGACCAGCGACACCGGCACCGCCAGCAGCGGGATCAGCGTCGCGCGCCACCCTTGCAGGAAGATAAACACCACGATGATGACCAGGATGATCGCCTCGAACAGGGTGTGCTCGATCTCCTTCATGCCTTCGGTCACCGCCAGCGTGGTGTCGAGCGACACCACGTAGTCAACGTCCGGCGGAAAGCTCTGCTTGAGCTTCGCCATCAGCGCCCGGGCGTCGGCGGCCGCTTCCACCGCGTTGGAATCGGGCAGCTGATACAGCGCGATGAGCGCGGCGGGCTTTTCGTTCAGGCGCGCCATCATGCTGTAGTTCTGCGCGCCAAGCTCGATGCGGGCCACGTCGCGCACCCGCACGATGCCGCCGCCGGGAGCGGCCCGCAGGACGATGGCGCCAAACTGTTCGGCCGTCTCCAGCCGGCCCTGGGCGCGGACGGCAAAGGTGAATTCCTGGCCCTTGGGGACCGGTTCCCCCCCGATCTGGCCCGCCGGGTTGACGCTGTTCTGGGCCTGGATGGCGTTGATGATCTCGGGCACGGTGATGCCCATCTGCGCCAGGCGGTCGGGCCGGACCCAGACCCGCAGCGCATACTGGCCGGCACCGAAGACCGAGACGCTGGCAATGCCTTTCACGCGCGTCATCTGGTCGTTGATGTTGATGTAGGAGTAGTTGGCCAGGAAGACGCCGTCGTAGGTGTTGCTCGGCGAGATGAGCGAGAACATGATCAGCGGCGAGGCGGTGGACTTCTGCACGGTCACGCCCTGGTCTATCACGGAGCCGGGAAGCTGCGAATTGGCCTGGCTCTGCCGCATCTGGGTAAGAATCTGGTCAGTGTTGGGGTCCGTGGCGACGTCGAAATCCACCGTGAGCTTCATCGAGCCGTTGTTGGCGTTCAGGGAATACATGTACTCCATGTTGTCCACCCCGCTCATCTGCTGCTCGATCGGGGTTGCCACCGACTGGTCCACGGTCACGGCATCGGCGCCGGGAAAGCTGGCCTGCACCTGAATCTGCGGGTCGGCAATGTTCGGGAACTGGGCGATCGGCAGGCGCGACATCGCAACCAGCCCCATGAGCACCATCAGGATGGCGATGACCATCGCGACGATCGGGCGGTTAATGAAGAATTTGGACATGCTTAGATGTGTTGATGTATGCCGTTAGCCGGGCGCCGCTGGCTGTGGGAGCGTGGGGAGCGGAGAGCGTCGGAGCAGGTTCGAGGCTGCCACGCTTCACGCTCCACGCTCACAGGTCGGTCGTGAACCATCCTTATTCCTTGCTGGCCTTCGCCTTCGGGGCGGGGGCTGCCGATGTTGGGGCCGCATTTCCGTTAAACGGCACCGGGTTCACCGTCGCGCCATCGCGCACCTTCTGGATTCCCTCCGCCACCACCCGGTCGCCGGCCTTCACTTTGCCCGTGATGACCCACTGCTGTCCGATGCGCTCGCCCGCTTCCACGGGCCGGATGCTGACCTTGTTGTCCTCGCCCACCACCGCCACCAGGTACTGGCCCTGCATCTCGGTGACCGCCCGCTGCGGAACCAGCAGCGCATTCTTCTCCGTGTCCAGCAGCGCGCGCACCCGGACGAACATGCCGGGCACCAGCAGCATCTGCGGGTTGGTGAACTCACCCACCACCGTGATGGTCCCGGTCTTCACGTCCACCTGGTTGTTGGCGAACCGGACCCGCCCCTTGATCGGGTAAACAGTGCCCGAGGCCAATATCAATTCGAGCTCCGGTCCCCCATTCGACCGGACCGAGTCTCTCCCCTCGGCGATGCGGCTCTCCTGGAGCTGGGTCATCAACTGCTGGGATATCGAGAAATAGGCGCGGATCGGCTCGATCTTGGTCACGGTGGTGAGCTGGCCGGTGCTGGGGCCGAGGAGATCGCCCACCTGGGCCTTGGCCAGTCCCGCCACGCCGTCCAGCGGGGAGCGGATGGTGGTGAAATTGAGATTGAGCTGGGCCTGCTCAACGGCCGCCTTGTCCGCCTCGACTTCGGCCTGCGCGGTCTTCTCGTTCTGGATCGCGTCGTCGAGCTCCTGCTTGCTGATGGCCTCGGTGGCGGCCAGCGGCCGGTAGCGTTTTACGTCAAGGGCATATTTGTCCCTTTGGGCGATGGCCTGGTCCATCTGGGCCTTCGCCTTGTCCAGTGCCGCCCGGAACGTGGCCGGGTCAATCTGGAACAGGACCTGTCCGTTGGTGACGGCGCTGCCTTCGTCGTAGTTGCGGCTGATCAGGTAGCCGCTGACCTGTGCGGAGATGGTGGCGTTGACGTCGCCTTCAAGCGTGCCCACCCAGTCGCGGTAAATCGGGACGTCCCTCTGCTGCACAGCGACTACCTCGACCTCCGGCGGCTTGGGCGCGACAACCTTCTCCTTTTCCTTGCAGCCGGATCCCGCCAGCAACAGGGGCAGGGTAACCCACACGATCCGGCGAATCAGTTTCTTGGTCATAGTGTTAATTACATCTCAAGCACGCTGTGCAATGGCCGCCCCGGCAGAGGAGGCGGACAAATCTCCCTTTACCATACTCGTTGCGGCAGCTTGCACAAGTCCGGAAATGCCCTGCGCATCCAGACACAGATCATGCGCAAAACCTGCCGGTTGATGCACTCCGCCAGGTGCGGCAGGGTGGAATCGGTAAGAAATGACAGCGAATAGCCATTCTCGGTCACCCGCGCGTTGCTCACTGTCTCGGGTTGGGCCTACGAAAACACGGGGCAGTTGATCAACGCAGGTGACACGGGTACCGCTGCCGTGCCGGAGCCCTCGAACGCCGTCGTGAATTTGCTGATGGCGGCGATAATGGTGGGCGGCGTGGGAGTGCGCCAGTGGCGCAAGACCAAGCCAGCCAACGTCAGCCAGCCTGCTTGAGCGCGAGGTGTCTGGATGGTGGAGCGCGGCGAGCCTGGCCGTGCGCAGCCCGACCGTCGAATACGATTTCACCGCCTGTTGCCAGAAGCCGGTGCCGGACCAGAGCAACCAGCAGGGGTATTTCAAGCTGGCAGCGGTGAAGGTGGTGGCGCCATTGGACTCCAAGTTTGTTCGCTTGCCGCGCCAGCCATCACGGCCCACACTGGCACCGGTCATTATGCTGCTGGACGAACTTGAGAACTAACCCATGAACCAACCGCCCGCCCCAGCCGAACAACTCAGGGTCGTTATCGTAGCGGACAATCATGCGCGGCCAACCGGCCATGCGCAGCCCAAGAGCGCGAACATCCGCTGGAACCATGGCAAAGTCACCCCCGAACAGCGGACGGAACATAATGGTCATCCCGGGTGTGTGGTGTGGCTCACGGGTTTGAGCGGCTCGGGCAAATCGACTGTTGCCATCGAGCTGGAGAGGGAGATGTTCAACCTCGGGCGCCACGCCTGCATTCTCGATGGCGACAACTTGCGCCACGGCCTCTGTTCGGACCTGGGCTTTTCGCAGGGCGACCGGAAGGAGAACATCCGGCGGGCCGGGGAGGTGGCACGGCTCTTTGCGGACGCGGGCCTCATCTGCATCACAGCCTTCATTTCGCCCTACCGCTCTGACCGTGAGCTGGCGCGCCGGACCGCGCCGCCGGGAAGATTCCTTGAGATATACATCAACGCGCCGGTCGAAGTCTGCGAGCAGCGGGATCCGAAAGGGCTCTACGCCAAAGCGCGTCGCGGGGAGATCAAGGAGTTCACCGGCATCTCCGCGCCTTACGAGACACCCTTCGAACCGGAACTCGAACTGCGGACAGACCGGCTTGGCGTGGGAGAGTGCGTTTCAGCGATCCTGGCCAGGCTGAGTCTAACGCGCTGAAAAAGGCTAATAGGCGAAGGCGCCTTTCAGGATGTAGTATTGTTGTGAAGGGCCGGGCGTGATGGTAAGCGGGGAATTGCCCGCAACCGGGGTCCAGCCGACCTTCGGGCCAACCGGTGCGGGAGACGAATAAACGCTGAAGCGGGCATCACTCCAGGCCAGAATCACATTGCCCCCGGTGAAGGACACATTCAATGCCGGTGCCGGGATTGAGAACCAGTAATCGGCGAGAATGCAGAAATGGTCGGAAGCCGTCGCGCTGTCGGTCAAGAGGTTTTGAGCGCTGGCGTTGGTGTAGAGGCCGTGAGCAGCCCAGTTGGCGGTGCTGAACACGTACCCGGAGACCGGGCTGAGCCGGTTGGTCGCCGCCAGCAGGTAATCGAGGCGGATGGAGGGCGTTTGCCGTGTGCTCCAGGTCAGGTGGCTGCCGCTGAGGGTCGCAGGTATGAACTCGGCCAGTTTGCAGCCCTGCCGGAGGGTGGTGATGGGGTGATAGGTGCCTGTGATGGAACACTCCGGATTGCCGTCAATTTCGTCCTCGTTCCAGTCGCCGCCGAAAATGTAGGGGATCGGGTTGGTGGCAGCCCACGCGCTGATGATACCGGCGTCGAGCTCCGCCTCAGCCTGCCTGGTGGTGCAATCGTTTCCTGCGCTGCAGCATTTGAGCTGGGTGTGAAAGACCTGCAGGTTCGTGGCGGTGAGCTGCACCGTGAAAGCGTGCAAGCCGCGAAGCCCATCGGCGTAGGTCGTCTCGTTCAGAATAGGGTAGCGGCTGATCGCAGCATTGCGAATCTCGGCAGAGGTGATCGAGGAGACGGCGACGAAGAAAGTCGCGCCGGGCTGGGACCCGAGGTGCGGGACGTTGTTGGTCACCCAGTTAATCAGCGCCACCGTGTCGGACGTCACACCCGCGCTGCCCGCAACGTTGTTGTTGGTAACCTCGCAGAAGAGGAGAATGTCCGGCTTATTGTAGTTCACGATGCGGGCGAGGGCCTGGGCAGCCGCCGAGTTGTTGTTGGCAATATTACCCAGGGCCGATTGGATGTTGTACTGCATCACCCTGACCCGCTGGCCAGTGAAATTGGTGGCTGTGATGTAGTTCAGGAGCGTATTCGTGCTTGAGCCGCCCGGACCCTTGACGATCTCAGTGACACTATAGGTGCCCGGGGCGCTGTAGGTGTGGATCACGCTGGTGGCCGTGGTATTGGTCGTGCCACCGTCGCCGAAAGACCAGGACCCGTTGGTGATCGTGCCGGTGGAAAGGTCGGTAAAGGTCACGGCTAGCGGGGCCGCGCCATTGGTGGGCGTGCCTGTGAACCGCGCTACCGGCGCAGTCATGGCGGTCGTGGGGCAGAGGGCAATGCCCCGGAACGCGCCGGTGCCTGTGCCGCTGCTGACGCCAGTGACCAGAACGGTATCCGACGACGAGCCCGCCGTGCCGCCGTCCACGATTCGATCAATCGTGTTCGCCGTGGTGGTCACATAAAAAGTTGGGGTGCCGGAAAGGGTTGACGTATCCACTGCCAGGCCACGGGCGCCAATGGTGGCAGACTGGGCTATCGTGTATTGGAGTGACCAGGTGCCTCCGGTCAGCGTCCACTTCTGGAGCCCCCCGTTGCCGCCGCTGGTGCGATCGTCACACACCCACGCGTTATTGCCGGAGACAAAGAAGTCATACGAGCTTGGACCGGACGTAGTCGGAAACCCGGTGAGCAACGTTGTCTCCTGGCCGGAAGTTGTGGGCACCCCGATCCCGATTGTGCCAAGGCCGAGCAGTGGAGGACTGGTATTCGCTGAAGAGACGTAAAGCTGATTGTTTAGAATGCGGGTGACCCGGATATTACTGGGGGTTGTCGAGAGCTGTGTGGCGGCCGTTGGGGCCCCGTAAGCGAGATAGCTGACGTTGGCGCCGGAGCTGGACGCCCAGAAGGCCGTGCCGTCAATGGTCGCCGCGCTGCGAATATTCCCGCTCGTGCCCGAGCTGATCGCTGTCGTGGTGTCCACGCTGCCGTTGCTCAGCTTGATCAGACCGATGGTGCGGGGGGTGGCGCTCGCAGCCGCCGAGCTGGGGGTGGCAGTGCCCGGGGCAATATTGTAACCGCCCAAAGTCAGGAACTGGCCATTGCCGGAAAGCCCCAGGTAACCCTCATTAACACCATTGCCCGTAAGGGTCAACGCGAGGTTGGCGCCGATGGGGGTCGTCGGCAGGCTGATCGTCTGGACCAGTGTGCCGCCGGGGGTGTATTCGTCCAGGTAAGAGGCCGTGGATTGGTTGTTAAGCAGCCCCACGCCGTTCGCGACCCGGACGACCACCAGATTGCCTGACGCAAAGCCGCCTGCAAAGGCGGAGGCTGAAAGGAGGAGCGGAAAAGAGAGCGCAATGAATCGTGCCATAGGGGTTCGGGTAGCCTGTGTGGCGCAGTTCGACGTCCTCTTAAGACTGAGCAATGCAAAGCGCTCGCTGAACACGCTTGCTGAACAGCAAGCGCAACGCGGGGGCTTCTCTTTAGTTCCTATCCGGTCACATTGCGCTACGGTGCCCTAGTTTGAAAAGGTGCCTTGAAGTCCGTAATACTGCTGCGAGGCGCCTGGCGTGATTGTGAGCGGAGATGTGCCCGGGACCAGGGTCCAACTGGTTTTGGGACCAACCGGCACGGGAGACGAATAGACGCTGAAGCGGGCATCGCTCCAGGTGAGAACAACATCATTGCCGCTCCGCGATATGTTCAATGCCGGCGCCGACACCGGCCCGTAGGGAACTACGTCTGTAAAGGCCGTGCCAATGACCAGGTTGGCGGCGTAGAGCACCCCGCTATCATCGTTCGTCCCATTGGCTCCAAACCCCTGGCGGAAGGCGTAGGATTGCATGGATAGTGCCGTGGTATTATCGGCGGCTGTGACGTGCAAATCGGATTGATAGCCGGGGTTGATCCAGAGAGCGCTATCGGTCGTAGGCACCACGTAACGGGTGACAACCGTATAGGTTGTTCCGGGAGCCAGGTCCTGGGGATAGATGGCCGAAGGCAGGGTTGCGCCTCTGGCAATGCCGAGCCGGTAATGGCCCAAGGCGGCGCCGTTGGTCACGGCGAAGAGCCTGCACCTGTAGTTGTTGCCGGTTCCGCCATCCACGAAAGCGCCGAAATAAGTGCCGTTGCCATGAGGCAGCACGGCGCAATTGACGGTGTATTTCGAGTAGAGAACGCCACCCCCAAGAACGTTCGGGCAGCCGGATGAGTTGGTGCTGCCGGTGCTGAATATGGCCGTGCTGCAGCCAGCGCCCGGAATGCTCAACGTGGCAGACACGTCCGTGTAATTCGTATAAGCGATCTGGGCCTGATTGGAAACGATGTAGAGGTCGTTCGACAACGGGGCGCTAATGGCAGTCCAGAAACCTCCGCTCTGATCAACGATGGAGCCGTCAGCATAGCTGAAGTTATCGGACAGCACCGGGCCCGGGTGCGGGTAAACGACAACGGCAAACGAGACGGTGTTGGTAAAGGGCGGAACTGCGTTGGTATCAACCGCGTGCACAAAGATTCTCGCCCAGCCGTTGGTGTCGGCCACGGGACTCGCTTGCAGGGTATAACGGGTGGAGCTGATCCGCGTCAGCGTCAGGCCTGCATTGGCCACAATGCTCGGGTATGCCGATTCTGCGTAAAGGTTGAGATAGCTGGAATCTTGAGGGCTCGAGATGGTAATCGGCTGGACGGGCGTTGTCCCGTTTGTGGGGATGAGCTGGTCCGAAGGGAGAATGACGAAAGAGGGTGCGCCGACGGTGACCAGAAAAGAGACCGATGAAGCCAGACCGCCATTGGTAGCCGTCACGGTAATGGTGGCCGAGCCGACAGCCGCGGCGGTGATGGTAATCGTATGGTTTGTCCCGCCTGCGTCGCTGGTCATTGCAATGTGCGATGGGTTATTGGGCACCACGATCGGATTATCGGAAACGGCTGAGACACCAATGTTTGTGGCGTAGGTAATCGGGCTGGTAACGGTGAAGGGCAGCGCGGGAGTGCTCGTGGCGGTGTTCGTCAGAGACTGGTTCGGGATTAAGGAAACCTGCGGATAGGTCGAACTGCCGTAGAGAGCGATTCCCCGGAACGCGCCAGTGCCTGTGCCACTGCTCACGCCGGTGACCAGTATGGTATCCGACGACGAGCCCAGCGTGCCGCCGTCCACGACCTTATCAATCGTGTTCGCCGTGCTGGTCACATAAAAAGTCGGGGTCCCGGAAAGGGTTGAGGTATCCACGGCCAAACCGCGGGCGCCGACGGTGGCGGACTGTGCTATCGTGTATTGAAGCGACCAGGTGCCTCCGCTCAGCGTCCATTTCTGGATCCCCCCGTTGCCATTGCTGCGATCATCACACACCCATGCGCTATTGCCGGAGACAAAGAAATCATACGAACTTGGACCGGACGTGGTCGGAAACCCGGTGAGCTCCGTTGTCGTCTGGCCGGAAGTTGTGGGAACTCCGGTCCCGATCGTGCCAAGGCCGAGCAGCGGGGGACTGGTATTGGCTGAAGAGACGTAAAGCTGGTTGTTCAGAATCCGGGTGACCCGGATATTGCTGGGAGCCGTCGAGAGCTGTGTGGCAGCCGTCGGTGCCCCGTAAGTGAAATAGCCGACGCTGGCGCCGGAGCTGGACGCCCAGAAACTCGTGCCGTCAAGTGTCGCCGCGCTGCGAATATTTCCGCTCGTGCCCGAGTTGATTGCGGTCGTGGTGTCCACGCTGCCGTTGCTCAGCTTGATCAAACCGATGGTGCGGGGGGTGGCACTCGCAGCTGCCGTGCTGGGGGTGGCAGTGCCCGGGGCAATATTGTAACCGCCCAATGTCAGGAACTGGCCATTGCCGGAAAGCTCAAGATAACCCTCGTTAACGCCATTGCCCGTAAGGGTCAAGGCGAGGTTGGCACCGCTTGTGTTCGTCGGCAGGCTGATCGTCTGGACCAGCGTGCCGCCGGGGGTGTACTCGTCCAGGTACACAGGTGTAGATTGGTTGTTAAGCAGGCCCACGCCGTTGGCGACCCGGACGACCACCAGGTTGCCCGACGCAAAGCCGCCGGCGAACGCAGAGGCTGAAAACATGAGCGGCAAAGAGAACGCAATGAATCGTTTCATAAAGGATTGGCGGGATGTCACATGGCCGGTGGCCTGGTTTATATTGTCGTCATGAATGGAGGCCTTGCCGGCGCAAGCGGCCGCATCAGGATGCCGGGAATGAATAGGGATCTGTTTCATAAGAATCTAGTTTGTCGGGTTCGGCTCGCGTTTGTGGCGCAGTATTGGAAAGTATTCGATCAACGGAAACCTCGCGCATCAATTGGGCGTTGTGGGGGTCGGGTACCAATAATATGTACGTGGTACAGACCATTCAAGCGAGGCGGAATCGGCAATGGCTGAGCTGGTGCAGTAGTCGTTTGTTTTCGCTGAGCATGCTCGGCCGTCGCACAGGGCCAGGTTGCCCCGCCCGGTATGGCGGCCAATGGCGAAGCTGCCGCTCACCGTGGAGTTGGATGGAAGCGTGGCGGTATTCCCGTCCTCCTCCGCAAAAAGGATGGTATCGGAAGGCTTCACCACCTGGCTGAACTTGGTATTTGAGATGCCTTGCGAAGCCCGGGTTGATTTGTTAATGCACATGCGCGAGCTCTCGCCATACATGAAATAGGCTTTCCGGACGGTGGGCACTGGCGTCGGGGTTATAGCCGCAGGATCAGCGTAGATTGACTTGGTCGAAGGCAGGGGCGGGTCGGCGGGGCTGGCCAGGTAGCGGCTCTTCATCGAAGGCTGATTGATGTAGGTGGCCACCAGGTTATACCAGGCGTCGCTGTTCGAATCATAGTCAATCTGGTCGCCGATGATGCCTTCTTCGGGAACCAGGTCGTTGGCGTCGTCGGCATACATCTTAGCGGCAAGCGACCACTGTTTCATATTGTTGATGCAGGCTATCTGCTGGGCTTTGCCTTTGGCTTTGGCGAGCGCCGGCAGCAGCAAAGCCGCCAGGATGGCGATAATAGCAATGACCACCAGCAGCTCGATGAGGGTGAAGGCACGCATTCTTCTGGAGGGAAGAATACTCCTGACTGGGCTGCTACCCATGCGTATGAACATGGGAGAATTCTAATACCAATTCCGCCACCCCCGGTCAATGATGAGTTTCTTGCCAGCCTCTGTGTTTAGCCCTATTCGGTCCTGACTGCTGCTGCGCTATGCTCGTTCATCCCTCCGCGATGATGCCTATCAAGAAAAAGGCGCAGCTTCCGCTCCGCCTTTGCTCACATTACGTCGAGGATTTTAGCACCGGCGACGGCGGAACCCCCAGAGCATGAAGCCAAACGCCCCGAGCAGGGAAAGACTGCTCGGCTCAGGAATCAGAACGATGCCGCGGAACGCGCCAAGGCCTGTGCCGCTGCTCACGCCAGTGACCAGAATGGTATCCGACGACAACCCCAGCGTGCCGCCGTCCACGATTCGATCAATCGTGTTCGCCGTGGTGGTGACATAGAAAGTCGGATTTCCGGAAAGGGTTGACATATCCACGGTCAAACCCCGGTCACCCACGGTGGCGGACCGCCCTATCGTGTATTGCAGCGACCATGTGCCTGCGCTCAGCGTCCATTTCTGGAGACCCCCGTTGCTGCCGCTGACGCGATCATCACACAGCCACGCGTTATTGCCATAGGTGAAAAAGTCATACTGGCTGGAACCGCTGGTGGAGCTCGGAAAGCCAGGGAACAAGGTCGTCGTCTGGCCGGACGCAGTCGGCAAACCGCTGCCGATGGAGCTGAGGCCGATGAATGGGGAACTGGCTGTGCTGACGTAAAGCTGGCCGCCAATGTCCCTCACGACGCGGGTGTTTGAGGGAGAGGTCGAAAGCTGTGTGGCCGTCTGCAGTCCGCCGTAATTGAAATAACCAACACCGGCGCTGGAGCTGGACGCCCAGAAGCCCGTGCCGTCAACGGTCGCCACGCTACGAATGTTACCGCTTGTGCCCGAGTTGATCGCGGTCGTGGTGTCCACGCTGCCGTTGCTCAGCCTGACCAGACCGATGGTGCGAGGGGTGGCACTCGCAGTGGTCGAGCTGGTAGCAGCGCCCGGGGCAGCATTATAACCGGCCAAAGTCAGGTACTGGCCATTGGCGGAAAGCTCCATGTAACCCTCATTAACTCCACTGCCCGTAAGGGTCAACGCCAGGTTGGCGCCGATGGTAGTCGTCGGCAGATTGACAGTCTGGACGAACGTGCCGCCGGGGGTGTACTCGTCCAAGTACGTGGCGGTTGCTGTGCTGCCAAGTGCGCCCACGCCATTGGCGACCCGGATGACAGCCAAATCGCCCGGCGCAAACCCGGCGGCGAAGGCAGAGGCTGAAAGGAGGAGTGGCAAAGAAAGTGCAATCAATCGTGCCATAAAGGTTCCAATGTTTATTCTGAGTAATGAAACAGTATTTGAGTGAATGCTATCAGCAGAGCTGGAACGGATACAATAAGAATCTTTGGGAAGCTTAACAAACTCACTGAAACCTGGGTATCCACCGGCGCACGATCTGGTCCGCTTCCCCGCTGGCCCGGGCCTTCTTCAGGAACGCGGCCACGGACTGCTGCAAGGGGGTGTCGGATCTTCTCATGCCCCAAGCCAGCACTTCGTCGCTGAGGGCGAGCGGCAATACCGTAAGACCCTTGGCTTCGTAGGTTCCTGCCAGGTACCAGATCATGGTGGAATCATCAATGAACAGGTCTATCTTCCCCTTGCCCAGGGCCTGGGCGGCCTCGTCGTCGGTCCGGTAATACTTGCGCCGGGCGCGGGGAAATTCCTGCTGGACGAGCAGGTCGCCCGTGGTGCCTTTCCGCACGCCGATGGTCCGGTCGGCGAGCATCCCCGCCAGGAGGCTGTCGCGTCGTTTCTCGTCTGCCCGGATGAGCGCCATCTGGCTGATGCGCAGGTAGGGATCCGAAAAGGCGATGCGGAACTGCCGCGGGCGGGTGACCGACACCGAGGACATGATGATGTCGATCTTATCCTCAACCAGGGCGTCAATCAGGTTCTCCCAGGGCAACTCGACGAACCTGACCGGGCGCCCCAGTTCCTTTCCCAGGGCCTGCGCAAAGTCGGCATCGAGGCCGGCGACCTTGCCGCCTTCCTTGAAAATCATTGGCGGGGACACCGGGGCGACGCCGACGCGCAGGGGGGGCGGGGTTTCCGCGGCACCGAGGACGGCGGCGATGATCCATAACGTGCCCAAGGTGGTGAGCAGGGTCCGGAATGGGTTTCTGTTTCTCATAGGTTGTTTCTGACGCGTTGAGAAAGGTTCTCGGCTGCGAAATCCCAGCCCTCTTCAGAGTTCAACCGACTCTTGCAGGTCGGGGAGTTCCGACGGCAGTCCGAAGCGTTGCGCAATCTGTTTCGCCAGCTCGCGGCGGGGGCCGTTTTCCCCGTGTGTCAGGATGACGCGAGGCTTTGATGGCGCGATCACGCCGAACCAGGCGAGCAGGTCTTTCTGCCCGGCATGGGCGCTGAAGCCGCCCAGCGTATGCACCTGAGCCTTCACGGCGATCTTCTCGCCAAAGATGCTCACGTCCTTCGCCCCCTCCACCAGTCGCCGCCCGAGCGACTCGTGGCTCTGGTAGCCCACGATCACCACGTGGGTCTCCGGCCGCCAGAGGTTCTGCTTGAAGTGATGCAGGATGCGCCCTGCGGTGCACATTCCCGCGCCGGCCATGATGAGGCAGGGGCCGGGCTGGTCGTTGATCTTGCGGGAATCATCCGCTGTGACGCTCAGGGTCAGGGTTTTCAGGTCATCGCCCATCGGTCCCTCAGCCAGGAACTTCCTCATCGCGTCGTCGAACAGCTCGCGATGGCGCGCGTAGATGTTCGAGGCCTCGATGGCCATCGGGCTATCGAGGAACAGGGGGAACGGGCGCACCTGCTTCCGCCGGAACATCTCGGCCAGCAGGCAGGTCAGCAATTGGGCGCGGCCCACCGCGAACGTCGGCACCAGGATCTTGCCCCGCTTTTCGACCGCATCCTTGATGATGCTGACGAACTCATCAACCGTCTCGGTAAAGGGCCGGTGGTCGTGGTCGCCGTAGGTGGATTCCAGGAACACCATGTCGGCCTCCCGGAACGGCTCGAAGTCGCGCAGGATCGGGGCCTCCTTGGGGCCGAGGTCGCCCGAGAAGACGACGCGCTTCGTCCGCCCGTCCTCCTCTGCGATCAACTGGATGCTTGCCGAGCCGAGCATGTGGCCTGACTCGGCCCAGACGGCCTGCAGACCGGGCGCCACGGTCACGGGTTCCTGGTAGGGGACCGGCTGGAGTAGCTGAATGAGGTGTTCGACATCCTCCGCCGAGTACAGCGGCTCTTCGGGCGGTTCGCCGGCGCGCTCGCGTTTGCGGTTCCGGCGCTCGTTGTCCGCGGCCTGGATGCGCGCAGAGTCGCGCAGGATCAGCGCGGTCATCTCGATGGTCGCCGGGGTGGCGAAGACCGGCATCCGCAGGCCCTGTTTGGCGAGGAGCGGCAGTCGGCCGGTGTGATCCAGGTGACCATGTGTCACCAGGACTGCGTCCAGCTTCTGTTTCAGGCTGATCGGCACGTGATTAAGTGCCTCAACCTTCTTGCCCCCCTGAAACATGCCGCAATCCACAAGCACGTTGGCCTGCTTGGTTTGGACATAATATGCCGACCCGGTGACTTCACCGCCGGCGGCGCCGAGAATAGTGATTTGCATAATGTCTTCGCTAGTTCGGTCCGGTGGCCAGCAGCAATTCTCAGTATGGCCCTGGCACCCCCAAGCCGGGTGAGGGCACCCGGCCTACATCCCCCGCAAAACCGCCATC
>JAPLUA010000345.1 GCA_026397855.1 Verrucomicrobiota bacterium
CTCCCGCCTGCGCCGAAGCCGTGTTGGTCTGGCCGGGAAGGAAGGCGGCGGCGACGGGTTGGCCGGGGGGATTGCCGAGGGGCGGCGGAAGGGTGGGAGGGACACCGGCGGGAGCAGCTACAGGGTTGGCACCCTGGGCACCGGCCGTCTTAGCCGGGTTATTTGTCGAGGGCGAGGCGGGTGCCGGGGCAGCCGGATTCGCAGCCAAAGGCGCGACCTGCGGCGCGGCAGGATTCGCGTTCGCTGCGGCTAACAGCGTGGCATCGGCGGCGACCAGGGTCGCCACCGGGTTAGCTGTGCCCGGGTAAAAGCCAGCCGGCAGAGCTGGGGGAAGGACGGAATTGCCCACGGTGAATGGGCTGGCCGAGTTGGAGAGGCGATTGCTGATGGCCCGGCCGATGATGCCGCCGCTTCCGGTAAACGGGCCGGAACCGGCCGCGCCATTGGTCCCCCCAATGCCCAGGCATGTCGAGAAGGTGCAATTCACCGCGGCAACCGGGCCGAAATTGCAAAGGCAGCCCCCGATCCCGTCGCCGCCGTTACCGCCATCGCCACCCCCGTAAACGCCGTAGCCCCCGTCGCCGCCGTTGCCGCCAATAGCCGCATTGAAAACAGCCCCGCCATAGCTGCTGCCCCCGGGGGCGCCGTTGACACCGTAGCCGCCGCCCGCAGTCCCGCCCGCTTTGCTCTGGCCGGCCTGGACCGCATTGTAGGAGAATAGGCACGACTCGATAGTCACATGCGAACCGCTGCAGATGGCCCCGCCGGCCGCCGTGGCACCCGCACCGCCGCTGCCCGCGTAGCCGTCGAAGGTGCCGCTACCGTTGGTGCCGCCATCGCCGCCGCTGCCGCCGAGCGCCGTGTTGCCCGAGAAGAGGCAGTTGGAGGTCACTAGAGTGCCCACATTGTAAATGGCGCCGCCCAAGGCCATGCCACCATCGCCGGCCTTGCCGCCGTTACCGCCCTGGTAGAAGCCATCGGCACCATTGCCGCCGCTGCCGCCGGTACCGCCATAGGCATTGTTGGTCAGGAAATCGCAGTTATACACCTCCAGGGTGCCAAGGTTGCAAATCGCGCCGCCCGCAGCCATCCAGCCGAACAGGGCATCCCCCCCACCCTTGCCGTAGTTTGGATCACTCCCGTCACCCGCGGTGCCCGAAAGGCCATCAAGGCCATCCGCCACGTTGCGTTTGAAGCTGCAGTCAAGAGCCGTGACCGCCCCACCCTTCTCAATATAAATTCCTCCGCCGCTACGGCTGCGCCCCCCGAGCAAGGTGAGATTGCTGAGGGTTAGGCTTCCGCCAGCCTGCACCGTAAAAAGCCGCAACAGGTCGTTGCCGGTAATGGTGACATTCGTTATCCCCACCCCCAGGATAGTCACATCCTTGGAGATGACGACCGTGTTCGATAAAACCAGGGTGGCGCAATCCGAAAGCTCGGCCACGCCCCCGTTCTCCACCGCCGCCAGAAATATCGGGTAGTCAGGGCAATTGGGGCTAAGGACGACCGTGATCTTGAACGTCTGCACCGCGCTCCGCAGTCCCGTCACTGCTTCGTAAGCATTCACCCTGAGCGTGTGAATGCCAGCGTCGTTCTGTGTCGGGGTCCAGCTAAAAATGCCCCGGAAGACCCCGTTGGTCGTGGTGGCGGTCTTTATTACCGTCATGCCACCGTCAGCAATTGTGCCGTCGGTGGTGGTGCTGAGCTCAAACGTGAGCCGGTTGGTGGCGTTGTCGGTGTTCGTCGCGTAGAGGC
>JAPLUA010000500.1:0-2295 GCA_026397855.1 Verrucomicrobiota bacterium
TGACTCCCCCGTATAAGCCGGAAACCATGTCGTTCTTCCACGTAATCCGGAACAGGTTCGCGGGGTTCACATCCGACAGCCCTACGCCCTTGAGCTTTGCCTTGACCGAGGGGGGAATCGATTCCGGCTGGCGCAACTCCCTGAAGGTGGGGATTCGCAGGCCTCGCGCGCGGCAGCGGGCGGCGGTTCTCTTGATAACCTCCGGATGAAACTGTTTTATGATCTTTGACATGATCTGCTGCCTGTTTGCATACCCGAAACCGGCCCGGGGCGCAATAGGCATCCCGAGCAAACCCGGAGTAAAAGAGTTTCTGCCAGGCGCTGCGGGTATCAGGCGATCACTGCAGCCGGACGCGATAGTAGCGCGCCGTGTTGGTCGCGCCACTGGAGTCGGTCAACGCGGCCGCTCCGCCAGTACCGGAAGCCGCCAAACCGATGTCCATCCAGGTGGAAGAACCATCCAGGCTGTTGCGACGCTGAAGCTGATAGGCCCGGTTCGTAACTGTCGAAAACCGGACCTTGATATCCGAACCGGCAGCCGCAACACCCGTAACCTTGAAAACAGAAGACGGGGCGAGCGGATCGGACCCTGCCATGAACTCGACAAGGTTTGATGCGCCATCCCCATCCGCATCATCCGCGCCCCCGGAATGATCGCCCACAAGACCATGGATATGCCCGAAGAAGGCGAGGCGCCACCAGTCGGGGATGCCATCCGGATCGCTGCAAACGTCGCCGATCTTGCGCACCTGGAGGCCGGAGATGCGCGCGTTGTCCACTGCCGGCGTGAAGAGCACCTGCAACTGGGAGTTGGTGACCGCGTTGGTAAAAGCCAGGGTCAGCGGCTTGTTGATGCCGCCCGCTGCCGCATAGATGTCGAAATTGGTGAACACCTGCCGTCCCTGGATGAAGGCGTTGAACATCCGCTTCCCGGTGCCGCTCCAGTAGGTCTCCACCTCCAGCATCGTGGTCTCATAGATGCCGGCAGGGCAATCGAATTGGTAATAGAAGCCGCCCGAAGAGGTGCTGTAGTGCTCGCGCTGGTAAAGCGATTGCGCCGCGGCGCAAATGCCGCTGACCGAGTTGGCAACGTAGCCGGTCGTGCCGGCCGAGTAACCGAAAGAACCAAACCCGTAGGGTTGGTCGCGCAGCCAGGTGGCACCGCTGCAATCGGTCACGCTGGCCGGGTTGCCGCCGCTGATCCGCTGGAGGTAGGAGCCCGGCACATTGAAGAAGCGGACGCTGACGGTGTTGGTGGCCAGGTTGCCGGAGGAGTCGGTGGCCCGCGCAGCGAGCAGGTGGGGGCCATTCAGGAAGTTCGAGCTGTTCAGGCTGTAGCTCCAGTTGGTCGTCCCGGTCGCACTCGTCCACGGGCGGGCATCCAGCCGGATCTCGACCTTCTGCACGGCGACGCTGTCGCTGGCGGTGCCGGAGATGTCGAAGTTGCCCGCAACCGCCGCCCTACTAGCCGGGGCCACGATGCTTATCGCCGGCGGAACGGTATCCACGAAGCTCGTCGCGGCGCTCTTGAACCGCATTTCGTAAGGCGCAAACAGGGCGTTGCCCGAGACGGCATCAATGGCTGTGTTGGTGACACGCACGGTCATCATCGTCAACCCCGGCCATCCGGCGCCGGTCGGGGTAAAGGTCATGGCATCCCTCGCCGGCGACCAGCCAAAAGAGCCAGTGACAGGGGGAGTGACGCTGAAGCTCGCTTGCACAGTGTTGGTGTCCGTCGCTTTGCTGAACTGCAGAACAATGGGGGAGAAAGTGCTCACGCCGCTCGCATCGTGAGCCGGGGAATTGCTGACAACCACCGGGTCAAGCGGCTTCCAGTCGGACTGAGCCACGAAGATCTTTGCGGCTGTGCCCGGCACTGCAATCGGCGGAATCCCGGACGCGGCAGTCACCGTGAGGACTTCACTGGTATCGAAGAGGTTTACGATGCGCGAGTTCGCGGCAAAGAGGGTCGGCCGGTTCGTGAGGGTCTGGGCAGAGGCTGAGGTGTTAAAAACGACGAAGACCTCCTGGGTGCCCAACCGTCGAGCGTAGGCGAACAGGCCCGGGCTGACCGGATCACTCCACTGGCTTACGTGGGAGCCGGTTTGCAGGGCGGGATAGAGGCGGCGGAAGTTGTTCAATTTGGCCACCATCTGGAACTGCGGATGGGTCATATTGAAGTTGTCCCCCAGCGAGGGGCCCTGCTCGAATTGGCCGTCGAACATGTCCTCCCGGTCGTTGGGATCTGTCGTGCCGTTAAAGGCCTGTTCCGTGCCGTAATACAAGCAGGGAATG
>JAPLUA010000500.1:2347-3318 GCA_026397855.1 Verrucomicrobiota bacterium
GAAAGACCAGCGCCACATTAAGCCGGCCCCCTGTCGCGCCGCTCGCGCTCATGAAGCGCGGCTGGTCGTGATTGTCGAGGAAGGTCACCAGCCGCATCTGGGCTGCGGAATCGTAGTTGCTGGCGATGGCGCCGTAGCGGTCGTCAATCTGCCTGGTGTTGCCGGTGGCGGTGGCGAACACGCTGTTCACGAGGAAGTAAAGCGGGTAATCCAGCACCGAATCCAACGCGAAAGCACCGCCGCTCTTGGTGCCCGTGTAGGAGCCGCACTTGGAGTCGGACCCGTCATAGACTTCGCCGAACATGAAGAAGTTCGGCTTGCCGATGCTGGCGGTGTAGGCGTGAAGCAGAGGGGACCAGTTCTGCCAGAAGCTCATTTCCACGTGCTTGACCGTGTCAATGCGGAAGCCGTCAAAGCCGGCCTGCCCGATCCAGTACTTATAGATCTCCACCATGTTCGACCGCACATAGGCCGACTCGGTCTGGAAATCATCCAGCCCGCTCAGCTCACCCAACTCGAAGTGCTGGGCGATGTTGTAATCCGGAATGGCCCCGTTGTTGTGGAAGAGGTTGGTGAGCGCGTTGTTGGCGGAGGTATAGGTGGAGTTGTAGATGTCGAAGGGCGGCGCATAGGTCAGCGAGCTGCTGCCGTATTTCAGCGTATAGCCGGCCGGCCGGGCCAGGAAGCCGGCATACCCCGAATCCGTGCTGTAGATGAGGTCGTCCCCGTGGTTCACGATGATATCGTCAATGACCAGCAGGGCGCGGGCGTGCGCCGCCGCGATCATGTGCTGCAGGTCGGCCAGGCTGCCCCAATGGGGCGCCACCCGGTAAAAGTCCCGGGCCGCGTAGCCATGAAACTGCCCGCGGCCGTTTAATACGATCGGCGAAATCCAGATCGCCGTCGCCCCGAGAGCCTTGATGTAATCCAGCTTCTGCTCGATGCCGCGAAAGTCCCCGCCGTGGACCGAC